>DATNJO010000107.1:0-7350 GCA_035603895.1 Pyrinomonadaceae bacterium | reverse complement strand
GTATCGGATGGGTAACACGACAGTTCCCAAACCGCGGTTGACGTAAATTTGTGTGTTTCCCTGCCGCCAGAGGCCTTTTAGCAAACGCTTGTTAGGTCTGGCCGACGCGCGTTCACCGCGAATCGCGACCTGGCCACCGTGTGTGTGACCGCTCAGGATCAGATCTACCGAAGCACGCGCCGCGCGGCGGAGAACGATCGGATTGTGCGCCAGAAGCAGCTTCATTTCGTCTTTTCGGGCACCTGCCAACGCTAACGAAATGTCTTCCAGACCGACCATCGAGTCGTCAACGCCGGCCAGCCAGAAAGCCGCGCCATCTTTTTCGAAGCGCATGCCTTCATTGATCAGTACGTTGATTCCCTCGGCGCGGAAAAGATCGGTAACCAGAGCTGCGTCAACCCAGTGGTCGTGATTGCCGAGCACAGCATAAACGCCGTAACGAGCTTTCAATTTGCCCATCATCTCGGCGCAGGGCGCGGCGTAATGCCGCTCTTTCGAAATGTAGTCGCCGGTCAGGGCAATGATGTCCGGCTGGAGCCGGTTAGCCGTGTCGACAGCGCGTTCGATCTGTTCCGGGTTCGAAAATGGGCCGTGATGAACGTCGGAAAGCTGAACAACGCGAAAACCGTCGAAGGTTTTTGGCAGTCGATTGAGATGGATCCGCTTGTGCTCGATCGTGAGCATGTAAGGCTCACTGAGCGCGGCGCGCGCGACGTGCGACAGGCTGAGAGCAAGGGAACGCAACGGAGTTGGAGGCCGCTTGGTACCGCCGTATGGCGCGACACGTCCACGTTGATTCCATCTGATAGGGGCTGCCATGTTTTCTCAGAGGTTATTCGACGCTGCCTGCCGGGGGCGTCTTTTTGGTGGGGCGCATTATAGAGACCTGACCCTGACGATGCAACCCAATGAACGTTATATTGCGGTTATACCTGTGTCATAATCCGCCGTCCGCCCCAAAAACCTAATGGAGCCAGCAACTTCTCATCACCTCGACCCAACGGTTCTGATTGGCGTCGCGGTCATTTTGGTTGCCGCCAGGATTGGCGGAGAGATTTTCGAACGATTCAAGCAGCCGGGCGTTCTGGGCGAACTTGGCGCGGGTATCGTCATCGGGAACCTTGTCCTGTTTGGGTTTACTGGCGCTGAACCTTTGAAAACCAACGAAACGATTGCCGCCCTGGCGGAGCTCGGCGTGATCATCCTGCTGTTTGAAGTCGGGCTGGAATCGGACCTGAAGGAGATGGTCGAGGTCGGTTGGTCGTCTTTGCTGGTGGCGGTTGTCGGTGTGGTCGCGCCTTTCTTTCTTGGCTGGGCGGTGTCGTCGTACTTTCTTCCCGGCGAGCCGCAGTTGGTTCACGTCTTCATCGGCGCAACTCTGTGCGCGACCAGCGTCGGCATCACGGCACGTGTTTTCAAAGATCTCGGAAAACTGGCGACACGGGAGGCTCGAATAATTCTCGGCGCCGCGGTGATCGACGACGTACTCGGGCTGTTGATCCTGGCGACGGTCGCGGGAGCGATTAAAGCTGCTGCGAGTGGCGGCGTGCTTTCGTTGTTTGATGTGGGAATGATCGCGACGAAGTCGTTACTGTTTTTAGTGGCGGCGATTGTTATCGGACATTTCTTTATGCCGCGAGTGCTGCGTGGCGCCGGGCGTTTGGAAACGCGCGGTGTGTTGCTCACGCTGGCGATCTCGTTCTGTTTGTTTCTTGCGTGGGCGGCGTCGAAGGTTGAGCTCGCGCCGATCGTCGGAGCGTTTGCGGCCGGACTGATTCTCGATGAAGTGCACTACCGGCCGAAGGGCGGCCGCACGGAAAGAAACCTGAACGACCTATTGCAGCCGGTCAGTACGGTGCTCGTGCCGATCTTTTTTGTGTTGATGGGATTGAAGGTCGATCTGCGACTCTTCGCGCGTCTCGACATTCTCGGGTTTGCAGCGATGCTGACGATCGCGGCGATTGTTGGGAAACAGGTTTGTGGGTTGGCGGTGTTGGACCGTGGCGTGAATCGTGTGGCGGTGGGACTGGGAATGATTCCGCGTGGCGAAGTTGGTTTGATATTTGCCGGTATCGGTGCAACGTTGATGTTGCCGACCGCGGCCGGTGTGAATGAACCGGTGATAAACGCCGCGACTTTCGGTGCAGTGGTGATCATGGTTATCATCACCACACTGGTAACGCCCCCGAGTCTGAAATGGTCGTTGGGACGCAAGCCGCGCGCTGCGGGTTCCAAACAGGGAGGTTAACAAGGTGGGAACGAAAAAAGATCAGCACAACGTCGGCACGCCAGAGAAGCTTCGCGGACAGCAAACCGGTTTCGCCGGTCATCCCGATCAGAATCGCGAAGAGAAAGAACAAACACCCGCGCTGCGCGGCAACCGCAAAAAGGGCAACAAGATGTTTGGCGACGACTCGAGACAGCAAACAGGATCGAGTTCTGTTACGCCGAGCACTAACAGGCCGTCAACACCCGGCATGAGGAAGTAAACTTTGAACATGCAGAACTGAACAGACGTTCGGAGGTAAGTCGTGAGATTGGGAAGGGTTGAAGAAGTTCCCCTCATGCAGACTACACATTGAATCTCTGTGCTGCTAGTGCGTTCTATTCGACCAAGTACACGATCAACGAGTCGGTGCAAATACTTAGCGTCCCCCGAAGGCTCTTGTCTGCAATATTTTTGTACGCGCGTCGCGTTTTTGAAGTGGCCGATACCCTCTAATTGGTTGAGGTAACAGCTTGTTGAAAATGCCCGGATTCTTACTGTGAAGTTGGTTGATTTTTCTCTGAATTGATTTTACGAGCGCTTTGTCGTTACGTTCCAACACTCTCATAACAATTAGAGCACGCGCTTTTTCTTCTGATTTGAGTCCAGTGTCTTTATCAATGGCGTTAAGCAGCCGCTTGATAGAGTCCGCCATCTCGGCCTGCGTTATGAACTCTCGCATTGCCCAAAGGAGCGGCAGCATGCCCAGCAAATGCGTTTTGCGCTTAAACATCGTGTCGAACGCTATTTTTAGTTCACGCTGCACAAAAGAACTAGTAAAGCAATGGTCTGCCAACAACAAGAGGTATAAATCGGAGAATATCTTGGGGAATTGCCATTTGGTATGCTCGGTAAAGGTTAATACCTCTTGCCTAAGCTGCGGCACCAACTCAAATGCTCTCTGAATACCCTCCACTTTGGTTTTCGTTGGCGAGTACCAGCCAGCCTGAAGCAACCGGCCCGAGAGGAACTTAGCTAAGTCAGTTTTGAGATCCTCATCTGCGCGGTAGGCGAATATCTTTCTAATTAACCTTGGGCTGATTTCCTTTTTGTGGCCTATGTAGAAGAACACAGTATCACCCCAAAGGTCATCGAAGTATCTAGTCACAAGTAATGACTCTATTCCCTTGAGCTGATCTCGCCGATCGAATATGTAGAATCCAGCAAAATAATCTAAAAATGAACGGTGCCCAAATGAGACTTCCGACTCGTCAACGCGCAAGATGCCCGCCCGTTCCACCTCTCTAATGAAATTAGCGAGATCGGCTTTCTTGAGAGTGTAAGTTTTAGCGTACTGATGGATATAACTTTGATAATCATTGATTGGGACCTCAAGCCGTCGCTTAGATAGAAACTCATTGTAAGCCAAAGCCGCGAGGAACCGCTTCTTCATTATGTATTCGAAGAGCACCTCGATCCCTTTCTTCTTGTCAAAGCGTCCTAAGATAATATCCGTGAATCGTTCATACAGCTCTGTGATCGAGGCAGGGACCTCCCTATTCTCCTCAACAAGCTCTATAAGCAAGATTAGTGACAAAGGAAACATTGGGATCTGAAACTTTATGTTGTTAAGCTCGGTCTTCAGTGAGGTGAGTAGCTGGTCTTTACCGTGGATCTTTTCGAAGAGTCTTAATGCTTGATGCGCTTCAAAAGGCAGTAGTTCGTATTTTTTGAATCCAACGGGAGGGGAGTCTAACAAATCTATCTTTCGACTAGTGAGGATTAGCGAGGAATTGAGTTGGTCGGAAAACTGTTGTGCTTTTTTTATCAATTTTTCTCGATGCAATGCGGGCACCTCATCGAGAGCATCAAGCATTAGTATGTGGGTATCAACTCGGTCGAGGATTTGTTTGTCGCCAAAGTAGAAGAGGAGAAGGTCTTGTACACTTTCAATCCTCCAAAAGTCCTTCGCGGAAATGAATATCGGCACCTCAGCCCGTTTTGTTTTCCTGGTCCTTTTAGTTAAGTGTTTGTAAGCCTCCTTTAACATTTCGATTGAGAGCTTGGCCAAAGCGGCAGACTTTCCAGTGCCTGGATCACCAATCAGAATCACTTGCTTGTGCGAGGAAATAATTGCCCCGAGCTTGGAGAAGGGGAGCTTTTTGGAGCTCAAGGCAGTAGCAAGACTAGCAGTGTTGCCTTTTAAAGGAACATCCACGTTTCGCACAAGAGGCTCAACGAAGCAGTCGGAGAGATTTTTATCATTCTTGAGTCGCCAGCTCTGAGTCTCAAGTTCTTGGATCTTATTCTGGATGAAATCTGTAACTTTGCCTTCAAAAAAGACTTGGGGGTAGAACGCAGTAAAGCTGTCGACCAACCAATTTATGTCGAATACCTCTACCGGTCCTGTTACTTCATTAGTCAGCCTAATTCGCCCGCGATTACTAATCTCTCCTGCCAAGATAACGAATACCTTGTTAATGGGAAGAGTCGGGAAAATGGTTTTCAATTCGGCCGGATGAGCAAATGACTGCTGAATCTGGCTTTGTAGCTCTCTGAGTTTTCTCCCATCACTGGACTTTAGTATCGAGTTCACTCTTCCGATGGTGTCATCGACTTCTCCAAGCGTTTTAGCCATAATGTTTCCCCGCTTGACGACAACCCCAATGACATCAACCGTAATTGTGTCGCGTTTAACGATAACAAGGTCTTTGCCCAATTCGTCACTGCCATGGGTAATCTCTATTACATAATTAGGCTCCATGGCTTTGAAGAGTTCTCGTAAGTAGCCGTGTAGATCAGTCTCTCGAAAACTCTCCAGAATGAGCTTGCGTTCGTCTATAGCTATGGCTTTCGCCCTTTGACTGAGCTCATTCAAATCGGGTGTTTGAAAGTGCGAATTCTTATCAGAGACATTTCTTAAGCGCGACATGATTCTTCTCCTGATCATTACGTGGCGCTGAGTTTCCGCCTCGCTACTTGACTCGGCGTGTTTTACAGCAAGATTGCAAGTGCTGCTTACAGGTCAATAGAAGACTCGGCTGTTGGTTTTTTCCCAGCTCTCGTAGAGGATGTAGGTGTCTCTCTTGGAAAGGCCGCTAGTCAATTGCGAGGACGTAATGGCCCAAGGTTCAACCCTCGATTAAAAACGGCGCGAGGTTATTCCTGTTCGGAACGAAAGTCAATGTTCTGATGTGGGTCTTTGACGCATAGGTCGTGGTCCAGTTTGAATTTATGATCTCAATTAGAGGCGCGAATTAGCCACGCGTTGTTTCGGCCACGGATTGACGGACAGCCCGGTGCAGATCGCTCTTCGGCTACGACAAACCCACGTGGCAGTGGAAAGCCTTTGCAAACGACGTCGTTCGCGCGCGGCAAACGAATCTCCCACGCGTTAGCCGTGACCGCGGCGTTGGTGCTTTGCGAACACTGCGTGGACTTCACTTCGCCGGTAACCACATAACCCGCTGGTACCGGCGCGCCGGCGACCTCGCTCCCACTCAACATCACGAAGCCTTTGCACAAAGTTTCTTTTGGGCCAGGCTTTCTGATCAACCACGCGTTCGTTTGATCGTTTGCTCTCGTGCTCGGCGGGCAATGCGAAACGACACCTTCCTGCACGACTGCAAGGTCTGACGGCGCATCTGGGCCTTTGCAGATCCAGCGTCCTTCGGCGGGCGGAGTTTCAGGCGGGCGCGACACGGGAACCGAACCGGCCGAGTCGGGCGCCAGAGCAGTTGTAGTCTCCTTCTTTGGCGCGCGTACCACAGCGCCTGATTGGTCCACCACGTAACCACTGCGCGCACGCACCGCGAGCTGCGGGCGATTCACGCGCACTTCTACTGTGCGCGTTTCGCCTGGTTGGCCCTTCGTACGCGGGTAGTAGCCGATGCTGTATTCGTTGTGCAGTTCGTCGACGATGTTTCCAATTGCGCGCTCGAGATCGCTGATGTCAAACGCGGGATAAACGCCCGTGGCGGCTGTCTCGGCGAGTTGGTGCAGGAAGACGTCTGCGCGCTGATAGTCTTGTTCGCTGAAACCACTGCCTTCGGGCGGCTTGAATTCGGACGAAGGCGAACGCGCTTTAATGTAGTCGTAGGTGCTGAACTGCACTGGGTAGATCAGTGTTTCCGTTCGCGCGGCCTGCTGCAATGCGCTTTCAAACGTGGAGTTGCGGCTGTCGTTATCGACGCCGTCCGTGAGCAGGACCAGCGCCTTGCGGCCTTCGATCTTCGACAGCTTTTCTCCCAGCACAACCTTCATCGCGTCGTAAACGCGCGTGTTTCCGCCGGGCTTGGCACTGCGAATCGCGTTTCGCAGTGCGTCCTGATCGCTGGTTGGTTCGGCGAGCACAGTCACGTCGGTTGAAAACGTCACAACGAGCGCGCGGTCGTTAGGACGCAGCTTCTCCACAAACGCGATCGCTGCTTCCTGAATGTCTTGCAGATCGAACAGCGCGGAACGGCTCGTATCGATCATTATTGCCACAGTGAACGGATTCTCGACCGGCGCGAAGTAAGCGATCTCCTGCTTGACGCCATTCTCCCAAACCTCAAAATCCTCGCGCTTCAGATTCGGCACAAACTTCCCATCACGCCCAATCACCAGCACCGGCGAATTCACCAGCGTAGTCTTCACCCGGATCACATCATCCGGCCCCACCTCCTGCGCCGCGCCGGTTGAGCAAAGCACGAAAAACAAGAGAACTGCCAGTCCGGTTTTAGTCTTCAGGTCAAGGGGCATGTTCAAATAATAACGCTGGTCAAGTGTGGCAGATTTTGACATACTGTCACAAAAATTCCCCATCAGGGCGCTAGATGATACAAACAGAATTCTCAAGACTTCGCGAGCAAGCCGGAGTAACTATTGAAGCGCTGGCCGAGCTCGTGGGCTTCTCAAAACGCACGCTTTACAGATGGGAAAGAGGAGAAGTTGTACCTCGAAGAGCAGCTATCACTCTTCTTGAAGAGATGCTGGCGCAGAAACGTGGTAATTACAGTGCGGCTTCCTTTACATTCATAGACCTGTTTGCAGGCGTCGGAGGCTTAAGACGCGGGTTCGAGTCAATTGGAGGCAAATGTGTCTTCACTAGCGAATGGAACCTCTACGCGCAACTGACATACAAAGCAAATTACAACTGCGAT
>DATNJO010000106.1:0-5069 GCA_035603895.1 Pyrinomonadaceae bacterium | reverse complement strand
CAAACGGAACCCGTCCACCGACAGTGCCCGTACCAGCGCCTGAAACCGTCACCGGAGTGCGATCTTGATTCGCAACCGCGAGCACGTCCGCAACTTCTTCAATACTCTCCGGCAACACAACCCGATCGGCGTGCCCGTCGCGTATGAAACTCGCGTCCGATAGAAACGACTGTATCTCGTCCGGATTCGACTTAACGTTCATTACTCGACAGGATTACAGAATTAACAGGATTCAGAACAGAAGGAAAAGTGGGACCGGGCTGGTTGCACCAACCTTGTAAATTCTGAAATCCTGTCTAAGTTAACTGCAGCTCGCGTTCGCGCAGCACTTTGAGGCGATCGCGCAGCTCCGCCGCCTTCTCAAACTCAAACCGCTTCGCCGCCCCGCGCATCTCGACCTCCAACCGCGCAATAGTGGCTTCGAGGTTCGCCGGCGAGTAGTCTTCGATCTGATCGACTTCGGTCGGCATCTTGAAGTAGTCAGCTTCAGAGGCTGTGATCAAGGTCGCTTCGATCGGTTTGATAATCGTCTGCGGCGTGATTCCGTTCTCACGATTAAACACTTCCTGAATCACGCGCCGTCGCGAGGTCTCTTCCATCGCGCGTTTCATCGAGTCGGTGATCCGGTCGGCGTAAAGGATCGCTTTGCCGCGCGAATTTCGCGCCGCACGTCCGATCGTCTGAATCAACGACTGCTCAGAACGTAGAAAACCTTCCTTGTCCGCGTCGAGAATCGCCACCAGCGACACTTCCGGCAGATCCAATCCCTCACGCAACAGATTGATTCCCACTAAAACGTCAAACTCGCCGCGCCGCAAATCGCGCAGGATCTTGATGCGTTCGAGCGTCTCAATGTCCGAGTGGAGGTAACGAACGCGCACGCCGACTTCCGTGAAATACTCGGTCAAATCTTCAGCCATCCGCTTCGTCAGCGTCGTGACTAACACTCGCTCGTGGCGCTCGGCACGCTGCCGGCACTCCTCCAGCAAGTGATCGATCTGTCCCTTGACCGGCTGCACCTCGACTTCCGGATCCATCAAACCAGTTGGACGAATGATCTGCTCGATCACTTCACCGCTCGCCTTCGTTAATTCATAAGGCCCGGGCGTCGCCGACACGTAAATCGTCTGTCCAATCCGCGCTTCAAATTCCTTGAAGTTCAACGGTCGATTATCGAGAGCCGACGGCAGTCGAAAACCGTATTCGACGAGCGTGCGTTTGCGTGACTGGTCACCTTCAAACATCCCACGCACCTGTGGAACTGACTGGTGCGACTCGTCGATCACCATCAACGTTTCGCGTGGCAGGTAGTCGAGTAACGTCGGTGGTGGCTCACCGGGATTCTTGCCGGTGAGATGCCGCGAGTAGTTCTCGATACCACGACAGAAACCCATCTCCTTGATCATTTCGAGATCAAACATCGTGCGCTGGTGCAGCCGTTGCGCTTCCACCAGCTTGCCCTCGGCGATCAACTTGGGTTCCCACCACTCGAGCTCTTCCTTGATCGTCTTAATGGCACGCTTAATCGTGGGACGCGACATGACGTAGTGCGTCTTCGGATAGATCGGCACGCGCGACGTGTGTTTCTCGATGACTTCACCGAGCAGCGGATCGATCGTAGAGACCGAGTCGATCTCATCGCCCCACAACTCAATCCGATAAGCGAGGTCCTGATAACTCGGATAGATCTCCACCACGTCGCCGCGCACGCGAAACGTGCCGCGTTGAAAGTTGATGTCCGAACGTTCGTATTGCAGCTCGACCAAACGCTGGAGCAACACATCGCGCGACATACGCCCACCCGGTTCGACAAAGAACAACAAACCGTAATACGCGTCCGGATCGCCGAGACCGTAAATGCACGAGACACTCGCCACCACGATCACGTCGCGGCGTTCAAACAGCGCGCGCGTCGCCGACATTCGCAAGCGATCGATCTCTTCGTTGACGATCGCTTCTTTTTCGATGTAGACGTCGGCCGCGGGAACGTACGCTTCCGGTTGGTAGTAGTCGTAATAAGAGACGAAATACTCGACGGCGTTTTCGGGGAATAGCGAGCGAAACTCCTGAAAGAGTTGTGCCGCGAGCGTTTTGTTGTGCGCCAGAACGAGCGTCGAACGTTGCATGCGTTCGATGACACTGGCGATGGTAAATGTCTTGCCGCTGCCGGTGATGCCGAGCAGTACCTGATCTTTTGCGCCGTCGTTGAGACCGCGCACGATTGCGTCGATCGCCGCCGGCTGATCACCCTTGGGTTCGTATTCAGAATGAAGTTTGAAGCGCATGTGAAAACTACAATAGTAGGACAGACGTTCGTCTGTGTCGAAGGGTGCGCTCTAGGCGGTTAAATGCGCGGCGGCTTCGGCGGCGGCGGAGCGAAGCTCGGGCGCGATTGAGGAGCTTGCGGCGAGTTTTTGTAAAGCGGGACCGACTTCCGGTTCGCCACTCGAAGCGAGCAGACGAATAATCGCGAGGCTAAGATCGAGACTCGGGTTTTTCTCAATGACCGTGGTCAGGGGCTCGACGACACCCGCTTTAGCAACCAAAAACAGCAACGAAAACGCGCCGTAACAACTCTCGTGATTCTCGCCCATCAGGTCGTCGATCGCTTCGTACAGCAGACCGCTGTCCGCGAGTGCAGTGCCGATGCGGCGGCGTTCTTCGGGAGAACCGGCACGCAGTGCGTCGTTGACGAGTGTCGCGGCCTGATCGGGATCGAGTTCGTAGAGTTCGCGAACGGCTTTCTTGCGGACTTCGGGTGAAGGATCGTCGAGTGATTGAGCAATCTCGTCGAAAGGCCCGCTGATCGGACGGGAAATGAGTTTCGGCGATTGCGAAAGACTGAGTTTCGTGTGATGGCGGAGTTGGACCAACTCCTCCGCCGCCTGCCGCAGGGTAGCCACATCCTCACTCCAACGCTCATCGGCCACAGTGTCAGGCGGCGCGGGCTGCCGTTTGATTGCTCTCATTTACTCTTCCAACGGAATGTTTGCTGCAACACCGGCGGCTAAGGTCAACGGCGCGGCGGGCACGATGATCTCGGGCTCGGTTTCGAGCGGTTCATCTTCGTCCGTATCCGTGGCTCGAACATCCGCGGTTCGCAGGCGCTGAAATTTCTTCAATACCACGTGGCTCACTGACAAACCGATACTGTTGTCCAACACGCAAAGCTGCTCCGCGACAACACGCTGCGAAACTCGTTCGAGCGCGTTCTGTAGCTCGCGGCCCGCGGTTGCGGCGTCGTCGGCAATGATCATCTCGAAGTCCTGCCCGCCACTGACGCGCCGTCGCGAGTGATTCTGCAACAACACTCCCGCTTCGCGATGAATTCGTCCCGTCGCGACGATCACCAGGTGCGACGCTTCAGTTTCAATCTCCAGATCGATCGCCCAACGAGCAAACGCCGGCGTCAGATCCCCATCGCGCGTCACGATCAAAAACGATTCGCCGCAGATATTCGCCATCATCTGGCCGTAGCCGGTGCCTTCCGATGGTCCAACTGCGATCTCGCGCTCCGGCACGCCCATCTCGCGCAGCAAAAAGTGAATCCGGCTCACCAGCCACGAACCATCTTCGAGTAACGACGACGCGAGCTGCGTCGGCGCTATCACTTCTTCAACATTCTCGTCAGCCACGGCCGCGCCACACTCGCTACACGTCGCATCACTCACCGTGACCACCGCGAGTGCGTGCGGATTCGGCAAACGAAACAGCGCGTGACCGGTCTTACGACAACTGATCTGCACTTCGCGTTCGACAAGGCCAACGTCTTCGAGGCGTTGAATCGGCACGTGAGCGGAGTCAGTGTTTCCGGTCAGCAGCTTCGCCGCGTAGCCTTCCTCGTGCGCGTTGCGCGCGGTGCGCAGAAAGACGCGCGCGCGCTCGTCTTCAAGCTTCGAAGCGGCAAGGATGCGCTTGCTCATCGTCTCCTTGCGCAGGCTTGTGTAGAGCGAATCGGCATCCTGCTTTTCAACAAACGTGCGGAAGCCGTGCGGCATCGCCGGCTTGCCTGACTGCCACTGCGGCAAGTCGTCGCGGTTCTCGTCCGTGCGCAGCAGAGTGCGAAGGTCCTGACAAAATGAGTCGAGTTTGCGAAACGGTTCCGGCGTGCGCGGCTCGTAAATAATACCCGCGCGCAACGTCTCGTCGTCCTCGAAAAGTAGAAAGAGAACGTAGTCATGAGAACAGAACACATCGCCGCGCACGAAAGGCTCGTCGATTGTTGTATCGGAGTTTGCAGCGAGTGCGGTTTCCAGATCGGAAATGCGATCTACGCCGAGCAGCACATCTTCGAAGAAGCGCAGGCGCGCGGAACGGATCAGCGGCGTGAGGCCGCGATCCTGAAGTTCCTGCAACAACTTCGTGCGCGCGTCACCGTCGACTGAATGATTCAGGGCTTTCGTCTCGAGAAATAACATCGGGGCGCCTTTCGGTTAACAGTCTTTACTCTTTGGGGCTGACAGCAATGGTCACGGTTTGACCGCCGTTAACGGCTGGCCCATACCGGCGTTGTCGCGCGATGCGGAGCGCGAGCGCTTCATAACTTTCGCGGCCAGGTTTTGAATTTGCGATGGACGCTTTTACCACGCGGCCGTTTTCGATCTGCATCACGACCGTGATCGGTTGTTGCTTTTGATCTGTGTTATCCGTGTTACTGCTTTTGGGCCGCGGCTTGGGCTTTGTCGGATGACTGGGTAACACAGATGAAACGGATGGAGGAGAGGGATTTTGTTGAATAACTGGTCTTGGTGCTTCAGCAGCAACGACTGCTGGTGGACTCGTGCTGAAGCCACCAGTGACTGCAATCACGGTCGAGAGCCCCACGCCGATCAAGACTGCCGCCGCCATGAATAACAGCGGACGTTGCCGCAGCGCCGACGGTGGTGCGGGTGGAAGCGCGAGCGGCTCGGGCTGCGTGCCGAGCACTGGCGCCGGCGCGGCAGTGGTTTCGATCTGTAGCGCACTCTCATCCCAACATCCGAACAGTTCAGAAACAGCCCTGTGTAACGAAGGTTCAATTGAGCGGCGGGTTGCGGGAATTAAAGGATTGAAGTTGAACGCGGCGTCCG
>DATNJO010000105.1:0-2530 GCA_035603895.1 Pyrinomonadaceae bacterium | reverse complement strand
CTGCGCTATTCGGCATGATTGGAGCAGCAGTCGGATTCTATCTGCCTCGTTATGTTCTTCGTAGCAAGATTGCCGGTCGCCAGCAACGCATTACCTGGGGCCTGGCGGATGCGATGGATTTGATGGTGGTTGCAGTCGAGGCTGGCTTGGGTCTTAACGCAGCACTCAATCGAGTAGCCGACGAAATAAAAACGCTGCATCCTGAGATGCACTCTGAAATCGAACTCGTCAATCTGGAAATTCGAGTCGGACGCAGCCGCGAAGAGGCTTTGCGCAACCTCGCGGAGCGCACTGGAGTTGAAGACATTCGCAGCTTTGTAGCCTTGCTGATTCAGGCGGATCGTTATGGATCGTCCATCGCCAAGGCAGTGCGAATCTTTGCCGACTCGCTCCGGACAAAGAGGCGCCAACGGGCAGAGCAGATTTCGCAAAAGGCCGCCTTGAAACTTCTGATACCGCTGACGTTGTTTCTTTTCCCGGTAATCATCATGGTGGTACTTGGTCCAGCACTGCTGAATCTGTACGACATACTTTTCAAGTAGCAGCTTAGGAGTTGCGCGAAGCGCAAAAGGGAGAAGCCATGCTCAAACGTTCATTACTAATTCTTTTTCTCGTGCCTGCTTTAGTTCTCGCGGTCCAGCCGAGCCAGCGCGTTCTTGGTGTTGTCATGACACCTGAAGAATTAGCCGCGGTTGAATCCGCAGACGCGCCCGGTGACGCTGAAACGGCGAGTGCTGAAAAATCGAAGCAGGAAGGCAACGGCTTTCTGCGCGCGCTCAAGGCGCCATTCAAGGCGTTCGGCCGTATTTTTGGCGGCGGTAAAAAGAACGAGCAGAACAAACTACAACGCATCTCCGAAAGCGATGCGAAACGTTTTGAGAGCGTCCCGGCGCGCGTCGTTACTGACACGCGCACAATTTCCAAAGAAGCTACTTCTGACGTAAATCACACGACCGTCGCCGCTGCTGCCGCAAGTGAGTATTCCATTCATCTCAACCTGGGACGCGAAAAGCTGGACGCCGGCGATTTAAATAATGCCATTGCTGAGTTATCACTCGCCCTCTCGCTTCAGCCGAAATCGGCAGAAGTTATGAATCTCCTCGGCGTTGCTTACGAAGCCAAAGGGCTTCGTAAACGGGCGCTCGAGTCGTTCAAAGCTGCCGTTGAGGCGGATAAAGATAGTTCCGACTATCTCAACAACTACGGTTTCCTCCTCTTCAGGAACAACGATTTTGAAGAGGCAACGAAATATCTAAAGCGCGCCGCGAAGCTCTCCCCGAACGATGCGCGCATCTGGAACAATCTCGGTCTGGTCCAATGTCAACGTGGGAAATTTGACGACGCCTTCAAGAGCTTTGCACGCGCTGCAAATGATTTCAATGCTCACTTGAATGTTGCCGCCCAACTCTCGGCGCACGGACAGGCAAAGGACGCGATCAAGCACCTCGAGAAAGCAAAAGAGTTACAACCCGAGTCAGTCGATGTGCTCGCAAAGCTGGTTAGTCTTTATGAAATGACGGGGAGAGTGTCGGACGCGGAAGCAACACGACGATCGATCGTGCAGCTGAAAACGTTTGCCGATGCGAAAAAGTAGTACGGCCACAGATGAACTCTCTGTAGCTGAAAATTAAAGTGTAACTGGAGAAAAGATGGGTAACCTGAGCTTTTTATCACGCGCAGAAATTGAAAGTCTTGGTCCACCCACGCCCGAAGAACTCGATGAAACCGGCGTGTCTCAGGCGTTTCTTCGCGACCTCGCGCTCAAACACGTTGCGTCGTTGGCCACCCCCACGACCGCGGCTGTCGCTGAAAAACTTCGTTTGCCTTTGGCGCTAACGGATGAACTGCTCTACCAACTCTATCGCGAAAAACTGATCGAGATTCGTTTGCAAAACGCGCTCGGCCAAACGCGCTATGCAATGCTGGACCACGGCTGGGAGCAAGTACTGCGATTGCAGGCTCATTGTGGCTACGCCGGTCCTGCGCCCGTCACGCTCGCCGACTACAGCTACATGATGAAGCTCCAGGCGACGCCAGCGAAGCCGGCTTCAATGTCCGCGGTGCGAACGGCGTTTCGCGATCTGGTACTGCCCGAGTCGCTGCTGAATACTCTCGGCTGCGCGATCAACTCCCGCTCGTCGGTTTTTCTCACCGGCTTACCGGGCACAGGCAAAACGGCCGTGGCCGAAAGAATGAACGCAGTAATTTCTGGAGCGCTTTGGATTCCTTACGCGATCGAAATCGATAACCAGATCATTCGCGTTTACGACCCGCATTGCCACGAGGCAATCGGAGAACAAGCTACTCCGCACGAATACGATCGACGCTGGATCCAAATCAGGAGACCGATGATCATCGTCGGCGGCGAACTCACGCTGGAGAGTACCGATCTTGTGTGGTCTGAATTCTCGAGGTTTTATGAAGCGCCGTTCCAAGTGAAATCAAACGGCGGGACGCTCGTCATCGACGAACTGGGCCGGCAACGCGTTTCGAGTACCGACTTGCTCAACCGCTGGATCATGCCGTTGGA
>DATNJO010000104.1:0-9494 GCA_035603895.1 Pyrinomonadaceae bacterium | reverse complement strand
TTCAAATGCCGCCGCGGTATCCTGATCAGTTACCCGTGCCGGAGCCGGGGTCGGTGGTTCAGCATTTTCGAGGCCCCGCACTTTCGGCGCAGCACCCATGTTTTGTGCCCAGCGGTTTAGTTGAGTGCGGCCCCCCCGTGAACTCACTAAGCGGCCATTCTCGAGCTTTTCGAAGTCTGCATATACCAACTTCTCGGCGCTGGCCTTCGAACTGTCAGCGTTTTGACCCGGCACGATGTTGCTAACACACATCAGGACTACCACTAAACCAAAATACACGCGTGACCATTTCCTCATCGGCCCACTCCCAACTATCGGATTTTGAGTAGCGCTCTAGCATACGTTCTCTGTCAAGACTTAGGCTTTTGGTTTGAGGATGTCGACGAGTGAAAGGGCGGTTTGGGCGATTGAGCTTAGGTCAGGGAAGGGGCTGACGGTGTCGCCGACCACAAAAAGGTTCGGGAGGACGGTCTGAGGGGAAGGGATTTTTGAAAATTGAAGACCCATGACCATGCCGAGCTTGCGGCGGGTTTGGTCGTAATAGGTTCGCGGGTTGGCGGTTTCGATGATCTCGATGCCGGAGCCGAGTTCGGGAAGGGCAGCGTGTAGTTTGGTCCAGAAACGTTCCAAAGCGGCTTGATCTGACTCTTCGAAGTCCTCTTCACTAGCATGGTAGGTGAACCACTCGTTTACGTCTGTGGCTGATTTCAGTGTTACTGTTCCGCCGTAGACTGCAAGCGTGATCTCTGAAAACCAATCGTCGTCAGCATCGCTGGGTGCGGTAGCAACGAGCATTCGTTCACTTGGCAGACGCTGGACCGCTGGTTGTTCAATCGTCGCGTAGACGACGTAAGCTCCGGTTCCTGACAGTGTGTTGAGCTGCTTCTTTATCTCGGACGGTGTGCGGTTTAGTCCTACGAGTTTGCCGTAGGTGTCCCAGATCGTCAGGTTACTGATAATCGTTTTCCCAACGACTCGTTCACCGCTCAACAGATCTACGCCAATCGCTTCACCAGACTCATCGTAAGCAAGCCGGAGCACCGGAGTGTTCAGCCGCACCGCGCCGCCGCTTCGCTTGATCGATTCAGCCAAACGCTCCGCCAGTGCGGCCGGTCCACCCTCGATTGCGTAGAGCGGTTCGCGTAGTTTTGCCGTGTGCAAAGTTGCGTGGAGTTGTGAATCAATAAACGACTGGAAACGAGGCGAAGTAGCGTTCAAGTTTTCTAGCGCCGGGTTTCGGTAATACCCGATTGTCTCATCGGCACACTCAGGAAACTTCGCCGCCAACTCATCAAAAAAACTCTCGTCGCGAAATAACCTAACGTCCGCGCCATCCGCGAGTCGCACAACGTACGGCTGCGTAATCAGCGAAGTCTTCGGAACATCTACAGGCAACTCCGCAAATATCCGGTCATAGATTTCACCCGGCCCAAAGGACGTGTAAACACCCATCCCCGGCTCAAATTGGTGTCCCGAAAACTCCACACGCCCAACACACCCACCAACCTGGGACTGCCGCTCCAGCACACACGTACTAACTCCGCGCGCTGAGAGCAGTGCGGCCACCGTCAGGCCACCAATACCGCCGCCCACTACGACTACGTCATAGCTCGCGGCCATAGGCAGTTAGTTCGAACCCCAATTGATGAACGGTGAAAGCGCGATGATTATTCCCTGGATACCGTTGAAGACGAGATGAATGATGAAGGAGGGAAGCACCTTGCCTGTGTAAGCGCGCACGATCGTCAAGGTAAAACTCAACATCGTGATAACCCCGATCACCGCGAGGTTGTCTTTGTACTGGAAGACGTGAACGCCGGCGAACAACAACGACACGACTAAAACGCCGATGACGGCGCCGAGTGTTCGCTCGAGTGCGGAATAGAAAACGCCCCGGTAGATCAGTTCTTCCACCAGCGGCGCGGTGAATGTGGCCACGAACGCAGTCGCAATCCGCGCTGCGACCGAACTCTCCACGAGCAGGTCGATCTGCGTCTTGCTGCCGCCCCAGCGCCATGTTGCCACCCCGCCGAGCACCAACAACACAACCGCAATCCCGACGGATGCAAGTATGACCGTCGCCGGACGGCTATTAGCGGGCCACTCGAAACCCACGGCTTTCCAGAACGGGTACTTCCGTCCTTCGGTAACGATGAGCCAAATCAAGCCGAGGGTCAGTACATGTGTCGGCAACACGGCAATGATTTGGAGAAAAGCGGCGATGTTGTCATTCTCCAGCACCGCGAGGTTCAATTCGCCTGTAGTTACTCGGAGATAAATCAAATACGGCAACACTACGATCAGTTGCACCGCAACCAGCAAAAGGATGCTGGCAACCCACAACATGAAAGCTTTGGCTAGCCTGAACCAGTCGTACCACCGGCCATTGGTTGGCGCAGAAGCGAGGGGTTGAATCGTGTTGTCTACGTGCTGTTCCGGCAGACCTGCGGGCTCGGTGGGCAGCGGTGTCTGTTGTGTTGAAGGCTCGTTGGTGATCACCTAGCGAGTTTAGGTCACAGATTACACGGATCGCAAACTACTAAACTGCCGGATAGTCGCCCTCGAACAAAGGCGCACCGATTCTTGGCGCTGCAAGCATGAGACCAATGATCGTTTTCGCGTCCTGAATCTCGCCGCTCGTGATCATCTCGAGTGCTTCTGAAATCGGCAGCCGCACGACGTCGAGGATCTCATCCTCTTCGAGCCGTTGTTTTCCCTGCACGAGTTCGGTGGCCAGATAAACCCACATCTTCTCTTCACAAAAGCCGGGTGAGACAAAAAACTCCGTCAGCTTCTCCATGCGCCCGGCGATGATTCCGAGTTCTTCCTGAAGTTCGCGTTCGGCGCCGTGTTCCGGGCGTTCGCCGTCGGCGAGCGTTCCGGCGGGAGCTTCCAGCAGAAAACGCACTGCCGGATGACGATATTGTCTGACGAGCGCGACCGTGCCGTCGTCAAACACAGGCACGATCACAGCGCTGCCGCCGTGATGGACCACTTCGCGTTGATACGTGAGTTCGCCTTCGCGCACGGTGTCGACAGTTACGCTGAACACGCGGCCGGCGAAAATCTTTTGACTGCTAATCGTCTTTGGTAGTTCGTGGTGTGGCGTCGTCATGCTGTTCTTCCGCTAGTTTCAAAATCATCGGACGTAACTCGCCGATTAAGTAGAGCGATCCGGTAACACAGATCAAACCATCTTTTGGTGTTTGAGTGATAGCGACGCGCAGGGCTTCGGCGCTGGAGGAGGTTTGGATTGCGCTTCCGTGCGCGAGTAGCGCGAGTGTTTCGACACTTGCGGACCGGGGATTTTGCACCGTCGTTAATATGAGACGGTCAGAAATTGGAAAGAGGATTTCAGCGAGTTGATCGAGTCGCTTGTCGCGCATTGCGCCGAAGATCATTGTTAGCGGACCGTGCTCGAACCCGTCAAGGTAGTTGCGCAAAGCCTGAGCTCCGGCGGGATTGTGTGCGCCGTCGAGTAGAAAGGGGCCAATAAATTCGAGACGGCCAGGGTGTTGCGCGGTTTCCAAACCACGGATAATAGCGGCCTGTGAAATGTTTAGTGCCTCAGCAAGACGGATTGCGACAGATGCGTTTTGAATCTGGTGTGCGCCACGCAAACTCAATTCGCTACTATCCAAAAAATCCCTGTCTCCGGGGAGTGACGGTTGGACGCCAACCGCTGCACAGCGTTTCAACAACACCTCAAGAGCTTCGGGCGGCTGCTCACCAATCACAGCCGTCACACCCGGACGAATAACAGCAGCTTTCTCACTCGCGATGCTCGTGAGTGTATCGCCGAGGTACTCCTCGTGGTCCATCGCGATCTGTGTAATGCCGACGATCGCCGCCTTCGCCGCCGTGGTCGAATCAAGCCGACCGCCGAGCCCGGTTTCAAGGATCGCCAATTCAACACCCGCTTCGCGAAACGCGATTAGCGCAATCGCGGTCATGTGTTCGAAGAACGTCGGGAGCGCTTCGATTTCTTTCCGCGCGACCAGACCTTCGGCGGCTGCGCGAACGGCCGTCGCGTGACGCGCAAATTCTTCCGGCGTTATGTCAGAACCGGCAATGCGAATGCGTTCAGTGATCGAAACAAGGTGCGGGGAAGTGTAGAGACCCGTTTTGATTCCCGCGGTGCGGCAAATCGAATCGAGCATTGCGGCCGTCGAACCCTTACCGTTCGTGCCGGCGATCTGAACAGACGTGAATGCGCTTTCGGGATTGTCGAGTGCTTGCAGGAGGAGTTCGGTATTTCTGAGGCCCAGCTTGATGGCTAACGTCTCGTGTCCGAGAGCAAGGAGATATTGAACCGCTTCGTCAAACTGCATCCACCAAAATCCGTGACTTAGCCTCTGGAGGCCGCGCGGCGCCGGGCACGTTCGATGTCCGACTCGCCGTGAATCTCAGGATTCATCATGAAGTTCAACAACTTGATGATCTGATTGCGCAGTTCGCGCCTGTCGACAATCGCGTCGAGCATGCCGTGGTCGAGAAGGAACTCCGATCGTTGAAAATCTTTCGGGAGTTTTTGCCGGATGGTCTGTTCGATCACTCGTGGACCAGCAAAGCCGATCAACGCCTTCGGCTCCGCGATGATCACGTCTCCCAACATCGCGAAACTCGCAGTCACGCCGCCGGTCGTCGGATCCGTCAAAACCGAAATAAACGGCAGACGCGCTTCATCCAAAGCCGCCAGGGCCGCGGATATCTTGGCCATCTGCATCAACGACAGCGTGCCCTCCTGCATCCGCGCGCCTCCGGAAGCAGAGAAGATCACCACCGCACTGTGCTCGCGCATCGCGCGTTCGATCAGCCGCGTGACTTTCTCGCCCACGGCCGAACCCATCGAACCGCCGATGAACGACATGTCCATCGCACTGCAAAGAACCGGATGATCGCCGACCGTGCCGCGGCCATTGAGCACAGCTTCCGGCAAACCAGTGGAACTCTTCGCCTGTTTTATGCGGTCCGTATAAGATTTGCTGTCGAAAAACTCGAGCGGATCGATCGAAGTCACCTCGGCGTCGAGTTCTTCGTACTTGCCTTCGTCAAAGAGCAGTTCCAGCCGTTCGCGGGCGCCGATGCGAAAATGATGGCTACAGTGTTTGCAGACCTGAAAATTGTCGTCGAGTTCGCCTTTGAAGAGATGTGCCTCGCAGCCGTCGCATTTGACGAAGACGTTTTCAGTCTTCACCACACGCTCTTCCGGCGGAACAGCCTCTATGCGCTTATTTTTCTTATTGAACCAAGCCATAGGAATGGCGGAAAGGTTAGCACAAAGGATGGACGATTTCGAACTCGCTGCGTCAGGCGACTTTCTTGAACGTTCGTTTTTCCTTCCAACTTACCGGAGCGCTGAGAATAGCAGGACCTCGGGGCGCTGCGCCCGGATTGCTACTCGGATCCAGTGTGGAGGGCGAATGAGAAAAGGACCTCGTATGCGTTAATTTCTTGCCGTCGCGCGATATTCCCCACGCGTCGATGCGCTCGTTTCTTACGGGATATCTGCTGTTTCTGGTCGGCGGCAAAGAATACGTCACAATGAGGGCACCTCGACTCCACTTAGTAACGGATTGCAATTCCCCTGGTTCGCCTCGTGCGGGATTGGTTTCGCCACGTGCATCCGCGAAGTAAGTCAGCTCCCAGACGCCAGTTTTTCGCGTCTCCTTGATTCTGATTTCCGGTCCTTGTTGCGTTATCACCAACGTGGTGCCGTCGTCTGACGCCCAAGTGCCGCTCAGGTTTGTGTCCTGAGTCGTCTGATTAGCAGCGGCAGTAAAGCAAGCCGCCACGAGGACAAACAATATTCCGACCGTGTGCTTGAGAGTAAATCTTTGGTTCAAAACTCGATTCCTTGTTGCGCCCGAATTCCGGCGGTGAACGGGTGCTTGATTTCGGTCATTTCCGTAACCAGGTCCGCGGCTTCGATTAGCTCCGGGGGCGCATCGCGCCCGGTCACGACAATGTGCAAAGCCGGCTGCGCTGCGCGAATCGCACGAAACTCCGCGACCACTTCCTCAACCGGTAACCACTTGTAACTCATCACGTAAACCAACTCGTCAAACACCAGCATGTCGTAATCACCGGAGCGCAATTTCTCTACGCACAAGGCCCAGGTGTCGCGAGCCGTCTTGATGTCTTGTTCGGGGTTTTTGGTGTCCCAGGTAAAGCCGTCGCCCATCGTGTGGACTTCGATGCCGAGCTTCTCCGCGGATTCATGCTCGCCGTAACGATCGTTACGCGACTTCATGAACTGAATCATGCAGCAATTCAAGCCACGTCCCGCAGCCCGCATCATCAGACCGAGCGCGCAGGTGGTTTTGCCTTTACCGTTGCCGGTATGGACCATGAGGAGCCCACGCGTGTTCTCCTGATAATCCTCGCGGCGCCACTTGTACTTCTTTTCTTTCACCACTGGCTACGCTACGGATTCCTTGAGCGCGTCTTCAGTCATGTCGTTAAGCCGGTCGGCACGCTTAACAGCGTCGTGCAGCAGGCCGACAATCACCGTCTCTGCTTCTTCCCAACTTCCGCGCAACGTGCATCCCGCGGCATTGCGATGACCGCCGCCGCCAAATTTCTCCGCGACCTTCGCGACGTTCACATCGCCTTTCGAGCGGAGACTCGTGCGATACACGCCGGGTTCATACTCTTTCAGCAACGCCACCGCTTCAACTTCGCCGACCGTCAGCGGATAGTTAACAAACCCGTCCGCGTCTTCGTCCGAAGCATGTGCGTGCTGTTGCATTTCGAGCGACTGCCGCATGCAAGCAACGCGACCGCTTTCGTCGCGCTTGGCTGTTGAAAGCACCGCACCCATCAACTCGATCCGGCTCCACGGATAACTCGCAAACACGGCTTCCGCCGTCTTCGCCGGCTTCACGCCTGTTCGAACCAGTTCTGAAGCGACTTTGAACGTGCGTTCGGTCGTGTTTGAGTAGTGAAACGATCCGGTGTCCGTGATCAGTGCTGTGTAAACACACTCGGCGATCTCTTTTGTCACGCGTACGCCGGTGGCTTTGCACAAGTTGTAGATCATTTCGCCAACCGCGGAAGCAGTGGAGTCGATCCAGTTGATGCTGCCGAAGAGTGCAGTCGTAGAGTGGTGATCGATATTGACGACAAACTGCTTCTCGAGATCGATCAATCCGGGACGCGTGATGTCGGAACACTCAATCACGAACACTGCGTGATATGTAGGATCGACGACAGGGGTAACGCGGACTTCGTTGGCGCCGGGGAGTTGCTGATAAGCGTGCGGCACCGGGTCGCGCATGATGACCTCGGCGTCTTTATCGAGGGCGCGTAGCAACCAATACAAACCGAGCGATGATCCGAGGCTGTCACCATCGGGGCGAATATGCGAGGTGATCGCGAAACGGCGCTTTGCCTCGATCAACTCGACTACTTGACTAAGCATAATTGCAGTTTTCGGCTAGCGGGGGAGATTTAAATATGTCTTATAAGACCTGGTAGGACCAATAAGCTTCGCTAGCTATCATTTCCTTTCTTTTCCCACTCGCTCTCGATCTGCTCCAGCAATTGATCGACTCGCTCGCCCTGCTCTTCGACGCGATCGCGTACGAAGTGCAGCTCAGGCGTGCGCGGCAGATTCAATGAGAGCCCTAATTGCTTGCGAACGTACGGCGCTGCGTGCTTCAAAGCATTCAGCGCCGTTTTATGTTCCGTTTCGTCACCGGCGACGGTGACGTAAACCCGCGCGGCGCGTTTGTCGGAGGAGAGACGAACATCAGTTACAGTTACGGTGTTCAATCGCGGGTCTTCAAGTTCGTAGCCAACGATCTGCGCGATCTCCTCGCGCAACGTATCCGTAAATCTCTCCGTCCTGTGCATAAACAATTGCTGATTGTTGATTGTCGATTGTTGATTTGAAGAGCCCTTAAGGCTTCCACAAATCGTCAATCGTAAATCGAAAATCGACAATACCTTACAGTTCCGTCGCCGCGACACGCTCAACAACGTACGCTTCAATCTGGTCGCTGACTTTCACGTCGTTGAAGTTTTCCAGACTGATACCGCACTCAAAGCCTTCGCGAACTTCGGAAACGTCATCCTTGAACCGGCGCAGCGACCCGATGTTGCCTTCCCAACTCACCACGCCATCGCGAATGAGCCGCGCGCGCGCATTGCGTCGCATGATGCCGTCGATAACCATGCAACCCGCGACAGTTCCAGCCTTCGGCACACGGAACACTTCGCGCACTTCCGCCTTGCCGAGGATCTTCTCCTTCTCGATCGCTTCGAGCATGCCGATCATGGCTGCGCGAATCTCTTCTTCGACCTTGTAGATGATCGAGTGGAGACGAATATCAACGCTTTCCTGCTTGGCGACATCAGCCGCGCGTGCTTCGGGCCGAACGTTGAAGCCGATGATCACCACTGCCGACGAAGACGATCCGGCTTGCGTTGCCGAACCAAGCAGCACGTCGGATTCCGTGATCGCGCCGACACCGGAGCGAATCACTTTCACCTTCACGCGATCGGTCGAGAGCTTCTGTAGCGTTGACTTCAGCACTTCGACTGAACCCTGCACGTCGGCCTTGATGATGACCAGCAGTTCCTTGACTTCGCTTTCGCCGAGCGCTTCGATACCGCGCTTGGTCGTCTGCAACAACGTCGCCTGACGGCTCAACATCTGCCGGTGTTGCGAGATCGACTGAGCCTTCGTGATGTCCGAAACGACCTGGAGGCTTTCCCCGGCCTGCGGCACGCCTTGCAAACCGAGCACTTCCACCGGTGTTGCCGGTCCCGCTTCGGTAATCGGCTCGCCGCGATCGTTGAACATTGCGCGGACCTTGCCCGAGATTTGTCCAACGATGAACGGATCGTGAACTCGCAGCGTGCCCTGTTGGACCAGTACGGTCGCAACCGCGCCGCGCCCGCGATCCAGTTTCGCTTCCAGCACGACACCCGAAGCCAAACGCGTCGGGCTCGCGCGCAGGTTCAAGATGTCAGACGTCAACAGAATCGTCTCGAGGAGTGTTTCGAGGTTTTGTCGTTTCTTCGCCGACACCGAAACCATTTCTGTTTCGCCGCCCCACTCGAGTGGCGACAGTCCCTGTGTGGCCAATTCCTGTTTGACTCGATCTGGATTAGCGTCGGGTTTATCGATCTTGTTGATGGCCACGATGATCGGCACACCCGCTGCGCGCGAGTGCTCGATCGCTTCGATCGTTTGCGGCATGACGCCGTCGTCAGCCGCGACTACGAGCACCACGATGTCGGTCGCCTTCGCACCGCGCGCACGCATCATCGTGAACGCTTCGTGACCCGGCGTATCGAGAAACACCACGCGTCGCGTCTCGGCAGGATTGTCTGCACTCGGCACCTGGACGCTGTACGCGCCGATGTGCTGTGTGATACCGCCAGCTTCCTGTGCGGTGACTTTTGTGTTCCGGATATAATCAAGCAGCGAAGTCTTACCGTGATCGACGTGACCCATGATGGTAACGATCGGTGCACGTGGCTGC
>DATNJO010000103.1:0-10858 GCA_035603895.1 Pyrinomonadaceae bacterium | reverse complement strand
GTGGTAAGCAGCAGCGTCATCGCGACGAGCAAGACGAAGCGCGAGTCCATCGCCGTGAGATCGAGACGCGCGACGGAGTAGAGAAAAGCGAGGCAGCCGGTTCCAGTTACGACCCAGAGGAATGGCCCGAAGAAATTGTTTCTGGTGCCAAGGTCTGACATTGCAATTTTGCGATCAAGGTGAAGTGTCTGGGCGACCTTAATCAGGGTAAATCGGGGGAATTAGAGTGTGTTTTAGTTCTGCGCTTGCTCCATTCTGGGGAGAAAGATGGTTTCGTAAGTAGCGCGAAAGTGAAAACCGCATTTGCGGTAGAAACTCTGCGCGGGTTTGTTTGTTTCATTAACGAGGAGGCAGATCGATCTGGTCTCTTCAAGCAGGCGTCGCATCAAGTCAGACATGAAGCGCAGACCGCTGCCGTTGGCGCGGCGCTCTTCACATATCCAGATGCCTTCGAGGTAATTGACTTCGCTGGTGCGCGAAATCACGTCTGCTTTGAAGATCAACTTGCCATCTTCGACGACCACCCAGGTTCGGCCTTGTTCGATACGCCGCAAGCAACGCTTGCGAAAACCGTGCGGGTCAACGTGCAAGGGATTGATCCCGCTCTCCGCGAAGGCGAGTTCCGCCTGCACGGGCATTACCAATTCCAACTCGTCCACCGTGGCGCGTCTTAAATCCGCAACCGGTTCGCGCGCTTCGATGGGCCAACTCAACTCATATAACCACTCGCGACAGGTAAGCCGCTGGTGACGTCCGGAGGCCGCATAATGGCTCCAGAAATCGGCGATGCGTTCTTTCTCACCCATGATCATGTGGGTGTTTGCGCACTGCTGGGCCACTTGGGCCAATGCCGCTAAGGCACGGTCCGACATTGTTTCCATCAACGTGGCGTGGCCGACGAGTGCGACGCCTTCGAGCCGGCCGTTCAAGTCGCGGCAACCGTAGAACGTGCCGCGGTTGAGTGGGCTGACGATACCGTTGTCGTGAATCATACCCATCATCGCCACTGTGTGAATCGGCCGCTGAGCCAGGAACTCGAGTACTTCCTGTTCGTCCGTATTCTCAAGGCAATCGACGGAAATCGCGTCGACCTTGGGCGCCAGTTTGTGGCTGAGCTCGTTGGCTCTGGATGTTGTTTGTACCTGCAACATTCTTCTAACGTCTCCGACAATAGTTCCGGGTTTTCAGTTTCGGGCGAAGACTTAGTAGCCCAGGTAATCTGTGTTGTCGTCGAAAACGATTGCCATTGACTGAGTGGGATCGCCGTTGAGCAACGAGCTGAACGCTTGCATAATCGCGTCGCCGACGAGCACACCGTCGCCAACCAGAACGCCATCGCCGACGAGCACGCCGTCACCAACCAGAACGCCGTCGCCGACGAGCACGCCGTCGCCGACTAGTACGCCGGTCGGAATGAAGAACACGCCTTGTCCAAACTTGGTGCCGTTGCTGATATGAAGCTTGTCGGCTATCAGGACGCCGTCGGAAAGCATTGTGGAGTCGCCGACGAGTACGCCGAGCGCGTCACCAACCAGCACTCCATCACCGACCAGAACGCCGAGCGAGTCACCAACCAAAACGCCGTCACCAACTAAAACGCCATCGCTAACAAGCACGCCGTTGGCATAGATCTTTTGATACTTGGTGATGAGATTGGAACCGGTCGCGTAGGTCTTGCCGAGAATAATGCCCTGCGCCCACGTGAAAGTCGTGGTGCCGCTGCTAATGGAAATGCTGGTTTGCGGTGACGGGGGCGTGGTGGTCAGGAGGGAAGAGCCAAGCGGCGTCGCGCTGTTGATGGTGGTGCGCACGATTCTCGCGAGACGCACCGCGCCGTCGATGTTCAATTCACCAGCGCCTTGATCGAGGGTGTTGAAATTCGGAAGCTGCTGCGCGGTGTACATCAGGAGCGACTTGATCAGGTTCGGCGTCAGCGTCGGGTTGGCTTCGAACATCAAAGCGGCAGTGCCGGCAACCAATGGAGCAGCCATCGAAGTACCGCTGAGCGTCATCTGCTTGCGCTGTGCAGCACCGCTGACTTTCGCATCGAGCGCCGGATTCTGTGAAACGAGATAGTTGTTTGGAGACTGGGCAAATACGGTCTTGTTACCGGGTGCCGAGATCTCGGGTTTGATTAGGTTGTCGTAGTGTTTGACGCCATTCGCCTCGGTCCAGAAACTGCGCGTCGGACCACGCGAACTGTAGGTTGCGATCGTATCATCGGAGCGCGTGTTTGTTCCCTTGGTGTCCACTGCACCGACTGTGATAACTGACGGTTCGTTGCCGGGTGCGTGAACCTGACCATAGATCTTCTGACCTGCGCTGTTCTTACCGTTGTTGCCGGCGGCGGCCGTGACCACGATGCCCTTATCGACGAGCTTGCGAACCGCGATGCACAGTGGATCGAATTTGTAAGAAGTCACTGCGGGCATGCCGAGGCTGAGGTTGGCGACGCGCACGTTGTAGGTCGCACCCGATTGCAGCAACCAGTTGAGAGCGGACAGCACACCGGAAACTGAACCAATACCTTTCGAATTAAGAACGCGCAGGTTTACCAGTTTCGCGCGCGGCGCGATACCGATGTATTCGCCTTTCGAAATCATACCGTTGCCGGCTGCGGCTGAAGCTACGTGAGTTCCTTGACCGTAGGGATCGTCAGTGCGGCCTTCGCCAGTGAAATCGAGATTGACGACTACGCGCGATTGACCGGTCTGGGTGTCGAGAAACGAAGTGTGGGCGCCGTAAATACCGGAGTCGAGAATGGCGATACCGATGCCGTTGCCGTCGAGCGAGCCATCGGCACTCATTGTGCGCACGTTATCGGCGCCTGAAGTATGGGCCACGTGGCCACCAAGCGTTCTGACTTCACTATCGATCGAGACGGAGGCGACTTCGGGGAACTGTGGGAGGGCATTTACTACGCTGAGAGGTAATTCGAGGGCAAAAGAGTCGAGATTGGTGAAATGCTTTTTGATTTTGACGCCGTTTGAAGCCAACAAGGCGTTCAGTTGACCGCTCGGTTTTCCGTCGAGTTGCAGGATCACCTTGACCATATTGCTGCCGCTCTTGGTGCCGAGCTCGTCGCGCAGGTTAGACGCGAGCTTGTCATGTTTCAGAACCTTGTCTTTCTTATCGTTCTTGTCTTTTGCAGCGGCCATTGCAGTACCGCTCAAAAGGATCGGTCCCAAAGAGAGGTTCGCCAGCAGTGCCAGCGTCAGGAACCTTTTTGTTAGCTTCATCAATGTCACCGTCGTCATCTCCGTCGAACTGGGGTTTTCGGTCGTCGCCCACAGTAGTGGGGCGAAACCCCTTGTGCAGGGGCTGTGCCAAAGGTGTTTAATGAGTTAACTGCTATGGAGCAATGGGTTACGGCGTTGGTGGCCTAAATTACGGGCTGACCGATTGAACCAGTTTGACTGTTCAATCAAATCACTTTGATAGAATGCCGCGGCATGCTTCCTGAAGAGATTGAGGTTCATCGCGATCGCATGTGGCGGCGCGATCCGGAGTTTCGCGTCGAGGATGTCTACTCCGCGGAACGATTCATTGAAGACGTGGGATTCTGCGAGGCGTTGACCGATTCCCGCCGGCCTGGACCGTCGCTTTACGTGGCTGTGTGCGGTCGTCGCGATGCGCACATGCCGCGAAACGTTCAGAAAGATCCAGAGAGCCGTTTGGCGTGGGCCATCAAAGACGATGTCATGCGCCGCGGACGCTGCTTTTACGCCAAGTCGATCAAAGGCCGTTCGACCTTCATCACGCCGCGCTTGTTGCCGTTTTTCAACGCGCTCTGGGGCGTGCCGCAACGACAGGAAAAGCAGCTTCTTTCGCCCGACGCGCAGGCTATTTTGAGAATCATGCGGCGCGAGTGGGAAATGGCCACGCGCGACCTGCGTGAAGAAAGTGGAATTAACGATCGCGCGCGCTTCGATCGCGCCATGGTCCAGTTGCAAAGAGCTCTGAAGATCATTCCGAGCGACGTTCTCTACGAACCGACGTTTACTTACATTTGGTCTATTCCCGAGGCTCGTTTCCCGGACCAACTCAAGGAGAAAGTTGAAAGGGACGTGGCCCTGCGCGAAATCGCACGCGCTTATCTGGCTGGAGCGGGCATGACTTTTCGCGGTGAGTTGGCTCGTGTGACCGGGTTGAGGTCACCGGAAGCGGGCTTGGGAAACTGGGCGTTGGTTGACGAAGGGTTTGCTGAACGGCTTGGGCCGGGTATTTATCGTCTCACTAGTTTTCCGCCGGGCCTTGCGTCAGCTGCTTATTAGTCGGTGGCTCGTTTGTTTCGCTGAGCATTTGTCGTTCGAGTTCCGCAATCTCCAGCACCAGCGGCAACTGATCCTGTGCGCTTCCCAAACGCTGCATCATCAAATCCGTGTCGGCCTGACTGAACTTCCGACTGGCAGTGGCTTCGATTACTTGCAGCCGTGTTTTCGCGTTTTTCAGGTGCTCGTTCGCCTGGTTGAGCAGGTGTTTCAGTCGATCGTGATCTTCGCCGAGGTCTGTTTGGAGTCTTTTGGCCTCAGGCGTGCCGAGGGTGCGGGCCCGATTCAGGCGTCTTTCGACGCGCAACAGTTCGCGTTTTGAGCGGGCGATAATTCGCGAAGCAGTCAGGCGGCTGGCCAGTGTTTCCAGGTAGGCGTCGGCCAGTAGCGGGTTACTTTGCTCGATTTCCTTCAACGCCGCTCGCTCCGCGGAGGTCAGTTCCGAACGAAACCAGACAACCTCATTGGCCGTGATTCCATCCGATGCTAACCGGTCGCGCAATTTTGAGAGCCATTTTCGGCGGTAAATGAGGAGAATGGCAGCAATCACCACACCGAGGGCGAATCCCAGGGTCAGGGAAAGGCCCGCCAGCAGTAAAAAAACCGCGGCCGAATCAGTAGCTGTCGCCGTTAAGAACAGGACAAGGAAGAGAAGTGGAGCCGGGATCGAAGTAGCCAAAACGGCGATCCACGGGGCAAACTTCAACACTCGCGCGGTCGCCGCGTCTTTGGTGGAGAGTTTCCCTTGGGTCTGGTTCAGCGACATCTGCATCGTTCGTGCTCCTTAGTTCGGGATCTTAGCTTGTATAATGACCCGACTCAATGAGAGAGGATCCAATGAATATCGTCCGACGATTGCCCGCTTTCTTATGGAATCTGGCATTACTGGCTAGTTTTGCGTTTGCGGCGCAGATAGTGGCCGCGCAACCGCCCGCCGTCAACGGCGGAAACACCACGCGAAGCAACAACCCCGGAAAGCCAGTTACGATTCCGTTGACGATTAAGATCAAAGATCGGCAAGTGGAACCGGACACTGAGCTGCAAAACATCGATCTCACCGTCAACGAAGACGGTGAGCCGCAAACCATCGTTTCGATTCGCGGCGTCGGCACCAATTCGCCGATCACGCTTGCGGTACTGGTTCAGGAGGATCTCGTACCGTCGGTTGGCAATGAGATCAAGTCGCTGGCCGAGTTCATCACTAGCTTACCGAAGGGCTCGCGCGTGATGGTCGGGTACCTGCGAACGGGCAGTTTGCAAGTCAAACAGAAGTTCACCAGCGATCTCGAGAAAGCAGCTAAGGCTTTACGTCCGCCGAGTGGTTTTGCTAATTCCGGCCCGTACAATCCGTATGTTGAAGTGATTGAGGCGTTGAAGAAGTTTGACTCACAGCCGCTGGGACGCCGGGCGATTCTGCTGGTTTCGGATGGTTTGGATATTTCGCGCGGAGTTGACTCATCGGCTCCGACGCAGAGTGTGGATTTGCAGCGCGCGATCAACGAGTCGCAGCGGCGCGGAGTCGCGATTTATGGTTTTTACGCGCCAACAGTCGTTGCTTCGACGAATCCAGGTCTCGCGGCAAATGCCCAGAGCTCGCTGTTACGATTGTCGTATGAAACTGGCGGTCATGCGTTCTTTCAGGGACTGGGAGTGCCGGTGAGTTTCGACCCGTTCATACGCGAGCTGGATGTAGCGCTGGAAAAGCAGGTCGCGCTGACGTTCTTGTCGACGCATTTGGATAAGGGTTTTCACCGGATCGAAGTGAAATCGGTGACGCCGGGCGTGAAAGTTACGTTTCCGACCGGTTATGTAAGGTGAGTTATTGGACGGTTGCGGCGAGTAGCGATCCTCGATGATCGCTGGCGATGGCCCAACCGTCGGCCAGTTTGCCGATCATTCCGTGGAAGTGGATCTCACTCCCGCTCAACACGACCAGCACGTCGCCGGCGTGATACTTCGGATCCTCCAAGCGAAACCTGATCACCGTCGCCTGACCGTTCTTCTGTTCCAACGTCTCAAACTCAAAATTATCCGCATCCGCAACGTAAGTTTGAGAGTTGTTCGCTGTTCTTTGTTCGTCAGGCATGTCTTGATGGCTACTCCTCGATGATCGTTTGGTTGGGGCGGTATGTCGGGATCGAACCGACGACCTCCAGATCCACAATCTGGCGCTCTAACCTACTGAGCTAATACCGCCATATTCTGTTGGTGAGTGCCCCCGGCAGGACTCGAACCTGCGGCCCTCTGCTTAGCTTCCAGCATCAGGCTTTCCCTGACCGCCCGTCAAAGCTGGGGTTGCTGGCTGGACTATATCTTGGACCTCTCAGTCCCGACCCGTATAGTCTCTGAGGATCCCTTGAACGCAGTTCATTGATTGCGAAAAAGGTTTCCTGCGGATTACCCAATCCTCACGGATTTTTACTTCGTTTCAAACGAGCGAAGTACCGGAGGCTCTCAGGGCGTCCCCGCATACAGGGTCGTCCACTTAATGGGTTCCTCGACGCTTTCCCCATCAAGGCTCCAACAAGGCAGATGCTCTATCCGCTGAGCTACAGGGGCATCAATTTCAATGGCTTCGCATGTTACCCGCGACCGGTGGTCTGGTCAACCGCGTGCCATTAAACAAAAGTTCAAAGAGCAAATGAAAAGAGATCGCCCGAACGGGGCGATCTCTTTCTCAAGAAGTTCAACGCGATAGGATGTTTAGGCCGCGCGGATCTGTTCCTGTGTCTCTGCGAACACGCGACGACCGTTCAGCGCATCGTCGATGATCTCGCGCACTGCCGAGGTTTCCGGATTGACGTCCATTCGGTCGCACGCTTTGAGATGTCTGATGATGCCCTCAGTCGCTATCTCGAGGGCCACGCCGTTCAGCTTCGAAAATCGGCGTGCCTGAATATGATCGATTCTCATAAGCCGCTCGTTCAGCGGCAGGTGTGTATCAAAAGTCACGATTGCCTCAACTCCTCCATATAGAATCTGCGTTTCAAATGTATAAACTATAGATGCGCTTCACTACCTTCTCGGATGCAGCCTTCACCCCACACAAAACTTTAGATTCTGGGGATTTAACCCCAAAAACATAAGGCTGCTTAAGACGCTTGCCGCAGGGGTGTTCAGCGAAACGTCAAATTATACTGGAGAGGGGTGCGTACGTCCAGAAAATTTTCCGGCGACGCAGATACGCGTGTTTACTTGAGGTTTTGCGATCGAAGGGTCTACGGACAAAGGCGCCGCCCGGGTTCCTGCGAAAGGTAAGGGGCGGCGCCGTTTGCTGAAAAATAATAGTGCCGAGGTTTTACTTTTTTGGCAGCACGGTATCTTTCATGCCTTTGCCGACACGGAACTTCAACGTGGTTTTCGCAGGAATCTGAATGGTTTCGCCGGTCGCTGGATTACGACCTTCACGGGCTTTACGTTCGGATTTCACGAGTTTTCCGAACCCGGGAAGAACAAATTCGCCGTTTGATTTAACTTCGCGTGCAGCGAGCGAACACAGTTCTTCAAAAAACTCTTTCACCTGCGCTCGCTTCATTCCGGTAGATTCAGAGAAGTAGTTGACAACTTCCGATTGGGTCATGCGCTTCTTGCCTGGAGCGGCTTTGGTCGCCATAGTCTGGGTTAACACCTCCAACGAGAACTAAATTCGAAAAGCAGTTGGACACTGATATATCACAACCAGGCAGCAAAGTCTCCTAGAAAACCGGCATTTCCGCTAGGTTTTTTGGGGTTTCGGAGAGTTTTTGACTGGTGTTCCAGAGGCAGTGAGGACAACTGCACCCAAGCTGAGGAGTAAAGTGGTTAAAACAAAGCTAAACGGAACTTCAATTGTCAGCTCAGATCCGCTGAGTCTGCATCTTCCTTGAAAGAGCAACGAGACAGGCCGGAGCGCAACCTGGAGCTATTCCCAACATTGGAAGTTACCAAATCTCCCCAGACGAAGTACTTCAGATATAACGTTTGCGCCAGCACTAATATCGATGAGATGCGAACGATGTTAGATCTTGATAGATGACGATATTCGTGTCGAGGTAACCTTCGTGCCTAACTCCGCGCTCACTCGTCCCATGCGTCACGCTCCTCGCGTAGAAAGCGGTCTGCTTCTGGCGACTGAAGCGAACGTACCTTTTCCCGATCCGAAAAGGGCGGCATAGCGTGGCACCGCTTGCGCGTGGTTTTGCGTGCTTTGCGCCAGCAGGTCGGCAGCACGCTTGATTAACTGGGGCTAACTCGCCCGGCAAATGTAGGCCGAAGCAAACTGCGCCCGCACTTGCGCTGGCGCTTTCAATCAATGCGTTCTATTCATTCATGTGGTTGACGAACTTGATGCATTGACCCTGATTCTTGAACGTCGGGTTGGTGAAGGTCGCCCAACCGCCGTTCTTGCACTGGTCTTTGTTGGTTGGGCCATTCGTCCTCACTCCAAAAGCGATGGCGACTGGGCCAGTTCCGGGTCCTGAGGAAAACGTGGTGGTTACCGTATTGCTGGCTGTGCTGATGACCGTGATGCTGCTAACGAAATTGGTGCTCGTCGTATAGACGGAAGTCCCAGTCGGGTCGATAGCCAAACCTAGTGAAAAAGGTGCAACGGCCACGGTGTTGTCGACTGTATTGGTTGCCGTGTTTATGACAGAGACCGTGTCGTTGCCATTACATACATAGGCAAATGCCCCGTTGGGAGTGATATCAACTCGTCGTGGAAAGCTTCCAACAGTTACGGTCGTGAACAAGGTGTTAGTCGCGGTGTCTATTACAAAAACATCGAAGCCGTTGGCATTCGTCACGTAGGCGCGAGCCCCATTCGGAGTGATGGCTATTCCTGCTAGACCAGGACTATCTGGAAGTAGAACAGTTGCGGCCACCATGTTGGTAGCGGTATCTATTTTTGTGACAAACCCCGCAAGATCACCATCATTACCCGTTACGTAAACGAAGTCCCCACTCGCGCTGATAGCTATTTGAGACGGATTCGCTACTCCCGGTATGGTAGCAGTCACTGTATCGGTGGCCGTATTTATCACGCTGACCGAGTTAGCGCCGCTGTTTGCGACGTAGGCGAAAGCGCCGTTCGGCGTGATAGCTATGCCAGTCGGGGATGCTCCAACCGCCACAGTGGTAACCACGGAGTTGGTTGCCGCGCTTATCACTGACACGGTGTTATTGGCATTAGCCGTGTATGCGAAGTTCCCATTGGGCGTGACGGCTATTGCATTTGGTGTTGCTCCCAACGTGATGGTAGCAACTATTGTATTGGTCGCCGGATCTATCACTGAGACCGACTGAGCGATACCATTCGCCACGTAACCTCTGGTTTGAGCGAGCGCGGCGCCGGCTCCGAAGACCACGAGAAACAGCGCCAACGTTACTACTCGCACGCCCGCGCCAACAACCTGCTTTGCAGATTTCTGTGTAAGACTTTTCATTTCATTCTCCTTGAGGCTTCCTCTGTCGGATTGAGAGCCGGTTCTGATGGTTGAAAAATGTCAGAACGACCTGCGTGAGCGGGTGGCCTACGTAACGCCTGCCGCCGCTAAAGCAAAACTAAGCCACCCGCTCACGCAGGTCGTTCTGACCAACTACGTTGCCTAAACGGACGGCTAGCAGCCGAGGTCGGCCCTGATGGCAGTCGCTCCGTCAATCAGCGGTTGCGCCTGGGCCGGGGTGAGCGAGCCGTTGTTGATGAAGGCGTTGACTTGATTGATGAAGGCTCCGAGTTGACCACACGCCGCGTTGACCTGCCCCGCATCGAGCTTGTCTATGACGTGCTCGATCTTGTCGATCAACTCATCACCCTGGCTCTGTGTCAGTGTGCCCGCGGTGACCAGAGCCTGTATCTGATCAATCAGCGATTGGAGCGGGTCGAACTCGCCAAATGCAATGGCGACTGGGCCAGTGCCGGCTCCCGAGGAAAACGTGTCGACTACCGCATTACCGGCCGTGCTGATGACCGAGATCGTGCCAGCGGCAGAAAAACTCGGTACATAGACGAAAGTCCCAGTCGGCTCGATAGCCAGGTATCGTGGAGAAGCTGCAACGGACACGGTGTTGACCACCGAATTGGTTGCCGTGTTTATGACCGAAACCGTGCCGGCGTTAGCATTAGACACATAGGCAAAAGCCCCATTAGGAGTGATAGTTACTCCTGTTGGGCCGCCACCAATATTTATCGTGGTTACCACCGTGTTAGTCGCGGTGCTTATTACAAAGACTCTGTTGAAAACGGCATTCGTCACGTAGGCGAAAGCACCATTCGGAGTGATGGCTATTCCTTCTGGAAGAAAAAAACCGAAAATTGAAAGAGTTGTGGCTATCGTGTTGGTAGCGGTGTCTATTACTGTGACAATCGACGTCAAACCAAAACTACCCGTCACATAGGCGAAGTTCCCACTCGGGGTGATAGCTATTTGAGACGGGTTCGATATTCCCGTTATGGTGGCAGCCACAGTATTGGTGGCCGTGTCTATCACGCTGATCGCGCTGCCGGTGCGTGCGACGTAGACGAAAGCCCCGTTCGGCGTGATAGCTATTCCGCTTGGCGAACCTCCAACCGGCACAGTATCAACCACGGAGGTGGTTGCCGCGCTTAT
>DATNJO010000102.1:0-7672 GCA_035603895.1 Pyrinomonadaceae bacterium | reverse complement strand
GAGTGAAGTCGAAGGGTCGCCAAAGGTAAACGTGAGTTTTGCCGATCCAGACAAACAGCGCTACGTGTCGGTAACCGGCGTTGCACACACGCTTCGCGATCGACAGAAGATCGATGAGTTGTGGCGGCCGGAATTCAAAATGTGGTTTCCGAAAGGCAAAGACGATCCGGATATCGCCTTGCTGAGAGTCAGCCTCGAAAGGTGAGTACTGGGACAGCCCGTCGAGCACCATTGGCTTCGCCTTGAGTTTTGTCTCTTCACTCGTCACCGGCAAACAACCGGAGTTCGGAGAAAACAGAAAGATAGATCTGAAGTAGCCTGTAAAAATGCCCGAAGGTCCGGAAGTACGAAAGTACGCTGACGCGCTCGACGAAGTCTTAAGCGGGCGCGTCATTGTTTCGTTGGAAGCGCGGACCAGAGAGGCACGCAAATGGCTCGAACAGAACGAGCAACAACTCATCGGCCGCCGCGTCGAGCGCGTCGTGTCGCATGGCAAACACCTGATTGGCTACATCTCCGGTGATTTCTTCTTTCACTCACACCTGATGATGTGGGGTCGTTGGCAGACGTTCGCAGCCGTTCGCCGTGGCCGAAGCAAGTCAAAAACACTGAGCCTGCCAGACAAGGATCGACGCGAACGCGCGCGTGTCGTTGTTGAAGGTGGAGCGGCTATATTGCTTTCGGCGCCCATCTTCAACGTGGGTCACGGCGATCCCTACCACGCGATCGAAATTCTAGCCACGCTTGGTCCAGACGCTTTGCCCTATCGCGGACGTTTCGATCGACGCGAGTTTCAGCGGCGATTGTTCCTGCCGCAACATCAGGACGAGACGATCGGCGCCTCGTTGTTGAACCAACAGATCGTCGCCGGTCTTGGCAATTACCTGCGAGCCGAAATTCTATTCAACTGTAATTTGAATCCGTGGCTTACGGTTCGTGAGCTTACCAAGCGCAATGTAAGTTGCTTGACGCGAAGCATTCCTCAGTTAGCCGGCGATGCGTACACGCGAGGCGCGACTGCAACTGACACGGACCGGGAACGCATGGCGTCCGATCCCGCACTCGTCTATCAACCCGGTCGTGAATACGGCACCCGCCACCTCGTCTTTCGCCGCACGAACTTGCCTTGCTTACGTTGCGGCGAAACGATTCGACAACTCCGGCAGCGGACGAGTCAGAGCGATGATGACGAAACAGAACGAACCCGGATCGTCTACTTTTGCGCGCAGTGCCAGGGTGTTAAAATCTCAACCCACAGATGAAAGTCGCCACGTGGATCAAACGACTCGGCTTCTGGGGCTTCATGTTCTTTCTCGTGAAGGGCCTCTTATGGCTACTCGTCCCCGCCCTGATCGCCTTTTGGGCGAGCTCTTAACAGATCATCCTATCTCCCTCAATCGCTTTGTCATGATCTCTTTCACGCGTTCAGCGGTAATGCCGTGGTAAAACTCCTGCGCCAACTCAATCCGGTCAGGATCGTCATACGCGGTGACCAGTTTTTCAAAGTTCTGTCTACTCAATGAACCCCACACACCCCAACGAAAGGTATCGGCGGTTCCGCCTTGCTCGGCTTCACCATGTTCGTCGCACTGGGCCAAATCAGATATCGGCCATCATCCTCACGGCACTTAAACTCGCGTCTCCGACCCGCTTGTCAGTTCGTTCAACAACTCCAGCAATCTCTCATAATCAATCGGCTTCACCAGATGACCGTTGAAACCCGCCTCCTGCGACTTGCGGCGATCGTCTTCCTGGCCCCAACCGGTCAAAGCAATGATGACGATGTGTTTGCCCCAAGGCTGTTCGCGCACGCGCCGGCAGACTTCGTGTCCGTCCAGCTTCGGCAAACCGATGTCGAGCAGCACCACATCCGGGCAATGCTTTTCAATTGCCGCGAGTGCTTCCATGCCGTCGTGTGCCAGATAGGTTTGGTTATTCGTGATCTCGAGCAACATCGCCAGCGAGTCAGCCGAATCTCTGTTGTCGTCCACGATAAGAATGCGACGCTGCACCGGCTCCCGTGCGACGTCACTTTCAGATCCCGCTGCGATCGTGGGTTCACTCAGCACCGGCAGACGTACAACAAACTCACTGCCCATTCCTTCACCAGCGCTTCTCGGCTCGATCGATCCACCATGCATCTCCACCAAACGCTTGACCAACGTCAAACCAATTCCGAGTCCGCCTTGCGATCGCTCCGCGGTCCGATCGACTTGCATGAACATGTCGAAAATACTGTCGAGCTTGTCCGCCGGTATGCCCGCGCCGTTGTCCTTCACCGTTACCACGACCTCGTCGCCGGTCCGTTTCGCTTGCAACGAAATGCTTCCTTCCGGCCGCGTGTACTTGGAACTGTTATTGAGCAGATTGCCAAACACCTGCGCCAGTCGCGTGCGATCCGCGTTCAGATAGATTGGCTCGTCAGGTAACTCGACACTCAAATGATGTCCAGCCGCGTCAATATGAGGCCGCGCGACTTCGACTGCCTGTTGAATCACTGACGACAGCTCGACTTCACTGCGACGCAGTTCGAGACGATCGTGTGTGATGCGATTCAAGTCGAGCAGATCGTCAACCAACCGCACCATCTGGCCCAACTGGCGTTCGATCGTTTCGTATGCTCGTTTCAGCACGTCGGCGTTGTCATCCGAACGTTTCAAAACTTCAAGCATGTTGGTCATCGGCGCCAGCGGATTTCGCAGTTCGTGAGCAAGCGTGGCGAGAAACTCGTTCTTACGCCGATCGTTTTCAGAAAGGTCCGCAGCCAACACGCGCAGGCTGTCTTCGAGTCGCTTGCGCTCGGCGATGTCGCGCACGATCTTGGAAGCGCCGACGACGTTTCCCGCGTCGTCTTTAATCGGTGAGATCGTAAGCGAAACGACGATCAATTCACCGTCGCTGCGCACGCGTTCGGTTTCGTAGTGTTCGATTCGCTTTCCGGCTTTCATACTGGCGATGATCTGATCTTCTTCAGCGATGCGCTCCGGCGGGATCACGATCGAGATGTGCTTGCCCACTGCTTCTTCGGCAGTGAAACCGAAAAGCCGTTCGGCAGCCGCGTTCCAGCTTTGGATGATGCCTTCGAGTGACTTACTGATAATTGCGTCGTTTGAAGATTCGACGATTGATGCGAGAAGACGCGCAGTAATGAGTTGCTTTGCACGTTCACGTTCATTCAGACGTTGCGCCGTGACGTCGCGAAAGATCAATACACACCCGGAAACGTGTCCCTGCTCGTCGCGAATCGGCGCCGCACTATCGTCGATCGGGCATTCCGTGCCGTCTTTCTTAATTAGCACCGTGTGATTTGCCAGGCCGACTACCACGCCCTGACGCAAAGCGCGCATCGCCGGATTTTCCACCGGTTTGCGTGAAACCTCATTTACGATGCGAAACACACGGTCCAGCGGCTGACCCAGCGCGTCGCCGTGTGACCAACCAGTCAACGCTTCGCCTATTTCATTGATGTAGGTGACGTTCCCTGCGTTATCGGTAGTGATCACGGCGTCGCCAATACTTCTCAGCGTGACTCTGAACACTTCACGGCTCTGAGTGACTCTTGTTTGCGCCGCTCGCGCTGCCTCGCCAAAGAAGATGATGAGAGAACACGTGAAGAGATAAGCGATCAAGCCAACCAGATTTGCCCGGCTGCTCAGATCGAAATGCCCGCGTGGCGGTATGAACAGGTAGTGACAAGCAGCGTAGCCGATTAACGTGACCGGAATCGCGACACGATACCCGCCTACCCACACCGCCGCAGCCACCGCGCCAAAGAGCGTGACGAGCGGCAGCGCATCGCCCATCAAAGGGTCGAGCGCCCAGCGCAGCATTACCGCGAGTACGATCGCGGCGAGTCCGAGCGCGTATGATCTGAGCGCAGTGCGCACTTCTCTCCTTGATAACCACCGTTTAACTTCGAGGGATTGTGATGTAAGAACCGCCGGGTTGATTCTAACGTTGAAGATTGACAGCCTTCAACACGGGGTTGTTGATTTAATCAAAAACTCAACTAACTTTTCGCTCGTAAATTGTCTCTATATCAACGTAGGACGCGTTAATCGAACCGGAGCCCTGATGACACCGCCTGAATCGCCTGACGAACTGCTCGTGATGGCGGCGATTCTTGGGAATCTCGAGGCGTTCGAACAACTTGTGATGCGGTATCGACCGGCAGTCGTGCGATTGGCGCGAAGCATTGTCGGCGCCGATTATGCGGAAGACGTGGCGCAGGACTCGCTGCTGCTCGCCTTTAAGGCGCTGCCGTCAATCGAGGAGCCGCGAAAGTTTGCGGCGTGGCTTTCGGCCATCACGCGTCATCGAGCGCTGCGGTTTAGCAAGAGTGAAACAGTGCACTTGAGCAAACGCGTGCCGTTGGACGAAGCGCTGCTGGAAAAGATCGAAGCGCTGGCCAAGCCGTTGCACGACCGGGCGCTGGCAGAGAAAGAGCGGGACGAAGCGATGGTCGCGGCGATCGACAGTCTAACGGACGAGTACGCCATGCCCTTGAGATTGCGCTTTCTCGACGAGATGCCGCTGAACAGAATCGCCGCGTTTATGGGCGTGCCGTTGTCGACAGTGAAGTGGCGAATTCATCACGGCAAGAAGATGTTACGCGCAAAGTTGGAACCTGGGAATTAGCAAGGAGACATACATGGAACAAGAAGTAGTGAAACTATTAAACGTCATGCGGCGAATCGCGCGCGCCGCTCGTTATGCCGAATGGACCAGATCCGGTCCGGATGCGACTAAGTTCTGTGCTGCTCAATACAACCGGGTACTTGCGCGGCTCGGCGAACTCGAACCGGCAATCAAACCGTTGTTTACACCGTTGAGCGATTCCGCTTCACCGGAAGTGATCCGCATGGCCGCGCACGAACTGATCGCTTACTTTGAAGGGGACGACGAAGCGGCGTTTGCTGCTGTTCCACCTATTCCACCTGTTCCGCCGGTTATCCATTTCCGTTGTGGTCCACGCAGACGGCGAAGAGTTCACTGGGCGCCGTTTTCGGTCAAATGCGGATGAGTTTGAATAGGAGTGTATATGGAACGAGATAAAGAATTAGCCAAGTTGATCAATGTGTTGCGGCGCACGTCGCGCATGGCGCTGCAATCGGAGTGGACCGGCGGGAAAGAAGACGCGGCGGCTTTTTGCACTGACCAATACAATCGCGTGCTCGCGCGATTGAAGGACCTCGATCCGGGAGTCGGTGCGGTGTTCGAACCGTTGCCGGGTGGTAGTTCGTTGACCGTTGTGGCGATGGCCTCGCGCCAGCTCGCGGCGTATTACGAAGACGAACTTGGACCAACGAAGGGTTTTAGCGGCCGCGGTTATGGTTTTGCTGTCGACCCGCGCGCGTTTCGCGAGTTTTGGGATAAGTCCGCGCGAGAGTTTGAGGACATGGGAGAGTTTATTCGCGAAAGTATCGACGAATGGTTACGTCGCAGAAAGGAAGCCAGCCACACGGAGAAAGGCGCGGAGAAAGGTCAGGGTGAAGGCAGTCAGCAGTAGGTCCTGGAAGTACGACTGCGAAAGAGATCTTCTCCCGCAAAGGCGCAAAGACGCAAAGCGCTGCCGCGTTTCTAAAGGTTTTCTTTGCGCCTTAGCGCCTTTGCGGGAGAAGATCTTCTACTCAGAAGTTACAAGGACTTTTCAAGGCGGGAACTTTTGCCGGCACTAAGTCTTTGAACTTGCCGCCGCTTTTTCGCTGAGCGGCCACTGCTGCTTCGACTTGTTGTGGAGTCAGTGCGGTGTTCGCCTGAAAGAAAACCCAATCGATGTCTTCGTGATACTCGCGCCGCTCGGTCGACTTGATCATTCCGTCGCGGATAAACCAGAGATTGAAGTTGATCGACATCGTGTCTTCAGGATAGTAGTTTCCACCGTGCTCGGCGAATAGTTTGCCGTCGATGAAGTAACGAACTTTCTGGTCCATCACCTGTGTGACTAAAACATGCCAGCCGGCCTGACTGCCATTTGCAGTTTGGAACACGTTGTCTTTCTTCCAGTTTGGCTCCGGATAAAAAGTTTCCCACGTCGTAGAGTAGAGTGTTGGCCCATCGATGCCCCAACCGCCGTTCGGCAGGTATTCCCAATCCAACTCGCTGTAATCCGGATCCCACGGCTGCTTCAAAGGACTGATCGTGTAAAAGCTCTGCACGAGCTGATCCCCGCCCGGACCTGAAAGCGGTTGGTCGGTGAAACGAACGCGTGCAGCGTACGTGCCGTCGAGATACTTACGCTGATGGCATATCTGCGTTTGCGTCGTATTCGCCGCGGTTCCGTCGGTGGCGGAAGTCATGCGCACGATGCGATTGTTGGGCTGATCGGCGTCTTTAAGAATCGAGACGTTTTCTTCCTTCCAGATTGCGCCTGGTACGCCCGGCCAACCGGCTTCAGTGCGCAGGATCCAGCCGTTCTTTTTCATCTGTTGCGGATTGTCGTAACTGAAATCGTCGAACAGAACCTGTGGTTTTGGCGGCGTCGTCACAGCGATCGAGAAGAGCGCGATCACGCTGATTGCGATGGTAAATGTTTTCATCATGGCCTTTGGAGGCGCCTATCCTAACCCGCGCCAGTGGTTCGCGCCAGCACAATCTATGGCATTGCCGGCACGCGGGGCGTAGAATTACCGGCCAAGGAGAGTACAAACCGATGGCCGATCAGAAACAGTCCGAACTCGCTTCGGCTCTCACGCAACAACTGCCCGCGATCGGTGCGCCTGCCCAGGACGACAGCCCAAAATTTGTGGCAGAGCAGCAGCACATTGAAGAGATGATTAACGAGGATGCGCCATTGATCGTCATTCTTTCGGAGCTGGTGTTGATGATTGAGGCTCAGTCGCCGGAGATGCTCTGCTCGATACTCTTGCCTAGTGACGATGGCAACCACGTGCGGCACGCGGTGGCGCCGAGTCTGCCGGAGAGATACACCACCGTCATTGACGGTAGTCCGATTGGTCCGAAACACGGTTCGTGCGGGACCGCGATGTATCGTGGTAAGCCCGTTGTTGTTACTGACATCGCGACGGATCCTCTGTGGGATGATTATCGCGAGTTCGCGCGCATCATTGATATGGTTGCGTGTTGGTCGACGCCGATTATGTCGAGCAAAGGGAAGGTGCTTGGGTCGTTTGCGATGTACTACCGTGAACGGCGTGGTCCGAGACCGGAAGAACAGCATCTCACGGATGTGGCAACGAAGCTTGCGTCGCGTGCGATCGAATCCGCCGTGGCGCGCGAACGCGCAGTGTCTGGTGGTTTCTGACATGCCAACCGACACCACGACACCAGCGCGACAATCTTTCCTGTTCGATCTCGACGGCACACTTATCGACAGCGTGTATCAGCACGTACTCGCGTGGCGTGAAGCGCTGGAGGCTGGTGGGATTCATCTCGCCGTCTGGCGTATTCACCGGCAGATCGGAATGAGTGGCGGCCTCTTTGTTAACGCACTTGCGCGCGAAACAGGACATACAGTTTCACCGGAAGAAGCTGAGCGAATCCACCAGGTGCACGGCGAAGCGTTCAAGCGTTATGCGTCGCAGGTGCGGCCGCTGCCGGGCGCTTCAGAACTTTTGTCTTATCTGACGAAGGCTGGGGTGCCGTGGGCGATTGCCACCAGCGGACGATTGCAGAGCGCGAGCCTTTCACTTCACATGCTCGGAATCGAAGG
>DATNJO010000101.1:0-3052 GCA_035603895.1 Pyrinomonadaceae bacterium | reverse complement strand
CAGTCGCCTTCGCGCGCTCGTCCGCGGTCGCCGTGCCGTCGTCGAGCGTCAGGTACGTGACGTGATGTTCGCGTTTCAGCTCCTTCAACATGTAATAAGTGCGGATCTTTCCGCCCTTATCGACCGGATGAAGCAATTCAGTTTTGAGCCAGAGAATACGCACTAGTTTTTTAGACAGGATTTCAGAATTAACAGGATTACCAACTTAAAAGTGACCGTTGCTGCTTTTAAATACATCTTGTTAATTATGTAAATCCTGTCAACGTGGTATCAGCTTGCAACGAACGATCGCGGTGGTGAACTCCCTCGTCAACCGGTTGGCAATGGGTTTTAATCTTCGTATCGGCACCGCCGCAAAATCAGCAAGCTCAAAATCACTCTTAGCGACGATCGACTCAAAACGTCGAATCGTCATCTGATTCAGACCACCTTCGGCCTCGCCAAAACGCGTCGCGCCGTCCGTTTTGAAATCCGAACGCCAGCGAATTAACGACCGCTCCGTAAAGAGCAGGTGCGCCCACGGAAACGGCGAAAAAAGATGACCGCCCAACGGGTGATACCAGGTTGGACCAAAGGCCGCGATCACGCAGCCGTTGTCTTTCAGCAAGCTGCGCATGATGCGCAGGATCTCAGCCGGATCGTCGAAATGTTCGAAAGCGTCGAGCGATAAGATCACGTCGGCTTTCTCGTCGGTTTTTGTGACGAAGGTGCAATTGCCGGTCACACCGTGGTCCGCGGCCCTCTGCCGCGCTCTTGCCAAAGAGTGTTCGAGAATGTCGACGCCGATAACTTTTCGCGCGCCACGTTTGGCGATGTCCACCGCGTCTTCGCCGTCGCCGCAACCAAAGTCGATCACGACCTTGTCTTTGGTTTCGTCCCAGATGCTTTTGCCGAGTAATGTTTCTACTTTGCTCACGCCTTCGTAGGCGCTGCCGTCGCAATAACCTGTCTCGCCGTCGGTACTAATTCGCCGGAGCAAGCGGTACCCGAGTGTTCCTCCTATGATCGCCATGTTCGCTACTCCACCCATGATCCCGATGTTCGTTCATCTATCATCGTTTACGCCCTCGCTGCCGCCAGCATGCTTTCGTCGACGCTTTCCGTATGACTGCCGGCGTTCTCGCCGTCGATGAACCGGCGAAACCACATTTCGAGATTGACCAGCGACCACAGCCGTTCCGAGTGATTCGCCACGCCACGCCGATGTTGCTCGACGAGCGACCGCACGAAGCCTTCGTTGAAGATGCCGCGTTCGAGGGCGCGACTACTGAGAACGTATTCATCCAACACGGGCGCGTACGCACCGCGAAACCACTTACCGAGCGGCACCGGAAAACCCATCTTCGGCCGATCGAGAATCGCTGGTGGCAATACACCTTTCATGCTCTGCCGCAGCACATACTTCGTGGTCCAACGCCGCAGTTTCAACCTTTCCGGCAGACTTGAAGTAAACTCAACCAGCTTGTGATCGAGAAAAGGTACACGGCTTTCAAGCGAAGCAGCCATACTCATCTGGTCCTGCTTCATTAACAGTTCGTGCAGATACGTTTTGATGTCGGCGTAGAGCAGTCGATCGAGTAACGATTGCGCGTCAGTGTCCTGTAAAACCTCGCGCACACCGGCGTAGGGATCGATCGCTCCCATCTTTTCCATCGCGCCGGGCGTCAACAGTTGCTGCTGCAACGAACGCGAGAAGACGGCGAAGTTGTCGAAGTAAATACTCTCGATATCAGGCGAAAGATTCAGGAACGTGCGGCCCAGCTTCAAACGAAGCTTCGAGCCTGTCATCGAGGCAAACTGTTTGCGCACCAGGTCGCGCACGCCGCTCGGCACCATTCGATGATACTGCTCACCGATCGCGAGGTTCAGTATCGTTTTGCGATAACGCGCGTAACCGGCCATCAACTCGTCGCTGCCTTCGCCCGTCAACACAACCTTCACGTGCTGCGAAGCAAGGTGCGAAACAAAATAAAGCGCAACGCTCGACGGGTGTGCGAGTGGTTCGTCTTCGTGCCAGATCAGATCGGGCAGCTTGGCCCAAAACTGTTCCGGAGTGACGACAATTTCGTGATGGTCCGTTTTATATACCTGCGCGACCAGACGCGCGTATTCGAGTTCGTTAGCTTCGCGTTCGGCAAACGCGACCGAGAAAGTCTTGATTGGTTCGTCGACGAGCGTGCTCATCACCGCCGCGATCGCCGACGAATCGATGCCGCCGGACAGAAACATACCGAGCGGCACGTCGGCCATTAGCCGGAGTTTCACTGACTCTTTGAACAGTTCGCTCCATTCGGCGATGTAATCTGCGTCGCTGCGGCCGGCCTGCGCCTGCTTTTCAAAACTGACGTCCCAATACTTTCTGATTTTTATTTCGCCGTCGCGCCAACGCAGCGTGTGGCCGGGCAGCAAACGCTTCACGCCGACGAAAAGCGTTTCTTCACCTGACGTTGCGTGGTTTGCGAGGTAATCTGAAAACGCACGGAAATTCAATTCCGGTTTCACCGCGCGCGCTTCGAGCAGCGCTTTGATCTCGGAAGCGAAATAGAGCGAACCGTCCGGCGTATGAACGTAGTAAAGCGGCTTCACGCCGAGACGATCGCGCGCGACGAACAGTTCGCGTTTGTTTCGATCCCAGATCGCGAAAGCAAACATGCCGCGCAGCCGATCGACGCAATCGTCGCCGTACTCCGCGTAGAGATGCAGGATCGCCTCGGTGTCGCAGTGTGTTTTGAAGACGTGGCCGCGAGCGATCAGCGGCTCGCGATAATCGGCGTGATTGTAGATTTCGCCGTTGTAGGTGACGTGCAGCGAACCGTCTTCATTCGCCATCGGCTGGTGGCCGGAGGCGACGTCCACGATGCTCAGACGCCGGTGGCCCAAACCGACCGGTCCATCGACGAAAATGCCTTCATCGTCGGGACCGCGATGCGTGATGACGTCGCGCATGCGTTTGACGACAGTCGGGTCGATCTGACGCCCTGACCGGGTTGAAAACGCGATTCCGTTAATTCCGCACATATTTCTTCTGGGCCGCGTCAGCTAGGGGGATTCA
>DATNJO010000100.1:0-5292 GCA_035603895.1 Pyrinomonadaceae bacterium | reverse complement strand
TGATCCTCGTGGTCAACACATTCTCGCGCTCGAAACCGAGATCGACTGCCGTGAGCTTGTTGAAGCTGCGAACGAGTAGTCCGGCCGCAACGAGCAGCACCATTGCCAGCGCCAGTTCCGCGACAACGAGCCAACCGCGGAAGCTGCGCAGACCGAAACTCATCAAACCTCCCGACCGGCTGTTGCGGAGCGCCTGAATCAGATCGGGTTTCGAAGCCGTCAGCGCGGGTGCGAGTCCAAACACGATCCCGGTCACCACGGACAGTGCCAGCGTGAAAGCAAACACGCGCCAGTCGATCGGAATATTGCTGAGGTCGTAAACGGTAGTGGCGAAGTCGTCGGGCACGAGCGACCCGATCGCGCGTGTAGACCAGATCGCGATCAACAAACCCATCACGCCACCGGCGAGACCAAGCACGACACTTTCGGTGAGTAGTTGACGAATCAGTTGCCAGCGTCGCGCACCCACTGCTGCCCGCACCGCCATCTCACGTTGACGTGCGAGTGTGCGCGAGATCATCAAACCCGCGACGTTCACACACGCCAGCAGCATCACTAAACCAACGGCGCCCCAGAGCACCAGCACTGTCAAACGTGCACCCGCGACGAGTTGTTGATGCAACGGCACGAGTTCAACCAGTGCGAGCGGCAAAGGTTCTTTGCCTTGTTTTTTGCCGTACTCCGACGCGTTATGTGCGATCAACCTCAACTCGGTTTGCGCCTGTTCCAAACTTCCGTCAGGCTTGGTCCGGCCCACCACTTCGATCAGAGAAAAGAAATCGCCATACTCTTTCGCCGGATCGAGTGCCAGCGGCAGCCAAACGTCAAACTCACCGGGAAAGCGAAAACCCGCGGGCATCACGCCGACAACTGTGTACGGCTTGCCGTCGAGAGTGAGACTGCTGTCGAGAATCGACTCGCTGCTACCGTACCGAGCACGCCAAAACCTCTCGCTCACGATCGCCACTTTGTTCGCGCCAACGGCGTCTTCCTGCGGCAGAAACAAACGACCTTTGACGGGTTGCACGCCGAGCGTGGTGAAGACACTCACGGTCACCTGCGCGCACGAGATGCGTTCCGGTTCTGCCTGGCCCGTGAGATTGAAAGTGTTGTCAGTGTAAGCGCCAATGTCTGCGAGGCTCGTTTGCTTGTCGCGCCACGCGAGATATTGATAAGCGGCGATGCCCGGCAAGCCCTCGTCGCCGGCGGACTTCTGTACGGAAACGAGGTGCTCGGGATCGTGAAACGGCAACGCTCTCAACAGCACCGCATTCACGACGCTGAAGATCGTCGTGTTCACACCGATTGCCAGCATGAGCGTGATCACAGCGACGGCAGTGAAACCGGGACGCTTGAGCAAGCTACGAATCGCGAACTGAATATCTTTGAGAGCGGAGTTCATCACTCGTACCTCAATGCTTCCAGCGGATCGACTTTCGTCGCACGGCGCGCCGGCACGTAGCAGGCAAACAGCGCGACCAAAAACAGCACCAGAGTGATCGCCGCAAACGTTAATGGATCGTTTTCACCGACACCGAAAAGCAGGCTTCTCATCAACCGCAACAAAGCAAACGAAGCAGCCAGACCGACTACAAGACCAATACCGATCACCGCTAATCCCTGGCCCAACACGAGCTTCAGCACGTCGCTCACTTGCGCTCCGAGCGCGAGTCGAATACCGAGTTCATGCGTGCGTTGCGTGACGGTGTAAGACGTGACGCCATAGATACCCGCGGCAGACAACAGCAACGCAATGCCACCGAAGAGTCCAACGAGAAACAGGTTGAAACGCGGCTGCGTCACTGACTCACTAACGATGTGTTCCATCGTTTGCACTTGAGCGACCGGCACGGTGCGATCGACTTCCGCGACTGCCTGACGCAGCGCCGGCGCAACACTCTCAGGCTCGACTGTCGAACGAACGACAATCGCCATGTTTTGAAACGTAATTCGCTTGGCCGAAAAGTAGAGTTCCGGCGCCGGCTCTTCGCGCAACTCCTGGCTGCGGACGTTTGCCGTCACGCCGATTATTTCGAACCAGAGGGGTTGGTTGTTTTCGTCCGTGTTACCTAACGTGATTCGTTTCCCGATCGGATCTTCATTGGGGAATTCGCGTTGGGCCAGCGCCTGGTTGATGATCAAAGTGCGCGGGGAATCGCCCCTGTCTTCGGCCATAAACGGGCGGCCTTGCAGCACCGGAATGCTCATAGCGCGGAAGTAATCAGGGCTCACGCTGCGAAAGTCGGTGGGTACCCACTTGTCGCGAGTGAGAATCGGGCGTCCTTCGACACGGAAGCCGATGGTTGGACCTCCACTGAGTGGCAACGTATTGATGACGCCGGCGCTTTCCACGCCGGGAATCGCCTTTACGCGGTCCAACACCTGGTCGTAAAAAGTAACGACGTCCGAATCCTCGTCAAACTGTGGGCCAGCGGGCGAGAGCTGCGCAGTCAACACCTGTTGCGAAGTGAAACCGGCATTGACCGCCTGCAAGCGCATGAAACTGCGGAAGAGCAATCCCGCGCCGGCGAGCAATACGACCGACAGCGCGACTTCTGCAACGATTAACGCGTGGCGCAAACGAGTGTGACGCGCGCTACCAGCCGTGCCGCGGCCAGTTTCTTTCATCGCTTCCTGAACGTCGGCGCGCGAAATGTGCAGCGCGGGCGCGAAGCCAAAGAGAACCCCGGTGAGTAACGACGCTCCGAGCGTGAAACCAAACACGCGCCAATCCATGCCGATCTCGTTGAGTCGCGGAAACGTCTGTGGCAGGAGCTTTGTGATTGCAGTGACACCGTAACTCGAAAGCAATAGACCAAACAGGCCACCAGCAAGTGCCAGCATGGCGCTCTCGGTTAAGAGCTGGCGCATCACGCGCGAGCGCGAGGCGCCGAGCGCGGAGCGAATGGCTATCTCCTTGCTGCGCGAAGTGGCACTCGCGAGCAAGAGATTGGCTACGTTCGCGCACGCAATCAGCAGCACAAACCCGACTGCGCCAAAGAGCAGCCACAGCATGGTTTTGGAATCGCCGATAAGATGATTGTGAAGCGAATAGACGCGGTCGAAGCGGCGGTTGTTGGTGTCAGGATACTGCTGTCGCAACCGGCCGGTGATCGTCTCCATTTCGCTCGCCGCCTGGGCCAGGGTCAGGCCGGGTTTAAGCAATCCAACCGCGTTCAGGTAACCCATACCGCGCCGCTCCGTCGGCTCAACTGTCGAACTAAACTCCGGCGCGAGTTTCAACGGCGGCAACCACAGTTCCGTTTTATTCGGATACTGAAAGCCCTCCGGCGCAATACCGACGACTGTGTAGTTGTTGCCGTCAAGAGTGATCGGTTTGCCGATCACGCTCGTGTCGGCGGCGAAGCGGCGTCGCCACAACGCATCACTGAGAACCGCTACTGGTGCATGTCCCGCCTGCTCGTCCCCCGCCACAAACAGACGGCCCTGCTGCGGTCCAACACCAAACACATCAAAAAAGTTGGCCGATGTTTGGGCCATGTCGATGCGTTCGGCCTGATCCGCGAGTGTCAGGTTTGCGTTCATCTTTTTGATCGCGGCGAGGTGCTCGAAGACAGTGTTCTGCGCGCGCCAATCGAGGAAATTTGGACCAGTGACCTGGATTCGTTTGCCGTCAGGATTGATCTCCTGGATCACGACGATGCGATCGGCGGTGCGATACGGCAGACGCCGCAACATGACGCTGTTTACAACGCTGAAGATCGCGGTCGTCGCGCCGATGCCGAGTCCGAGAGTGACAATTGCGATTGCCGTAAATGCCGGTCGTTTAAGCAAGCCACGAAACGCAAAGCGGAGATCTTTAAACACGGATTCCATCATTCGTACCTCAAGGCCACGAGTGGATCGACTTTCGTCGCGCGTCGCGCGGGAACGACGCACGCAATGAAAGCAACCGTTATCAACAATGCGGCGACGACGACGAAAGTAATCGGATCCCTCGCCGTAACGCCGAACAACAAACTCGCCATCACGCGTGTCAGTGCAAACGCAGCCGCTAAACCTATGACCACACCGATCAGCGTGAGCAACATTCCCTGTCCCACTACGAGCTTCAACACGTGACCGCGGCGCGCGCCTAAAGCCATGCGCACCCCGATCTCGTGAGTTCGTTGGGCCACTGAATAAGACATGACGCCGTAGATTCCGGTCGCTGCGAGAATCATCGCCAGCGCAGCAAACAACCCGAACAACGTCGTGCGATAACGCGGCGCGGCGACGGAAGAATCAACCCAATCCGTCATCGACCTCACGGCGGCGATCGGCTGATCGGGATCGATGGCGCGCACTTCATTGCGCACGGCGCCCACAAGACTCAACGGATCGCCCGTGGTCCGAAGCACGAGATTCGTTCCGCCCGTTTTCCGCGTCGGGAAATACATCGCGGGGACTGGTTGACCTCCCAACGATTGGTGCAGCAGGTCGCCGACTATTCCGACGATCTCGAACGGCTCGTTATTAAAAGTAATGAGGCGTTTACCGAGCGCTTCCTCGTTGGGGAAGACGGCATTCACGAGTGATTGGCTGACGATGACGAGCTTGTCGCCCTGGCCCACTTCCTGATCGGTGAAGTTTCTGCCACGCAGCAAAGGAATGCGCATGGCGTTGAAGTAGTTCTGATTTACACGGCGGAAGTCAGCGCCGAATTTCTGATCGGAAGCGACAGGTGGACGGCCTTCGACAGTGAACGGAATGTCGTTGAGCTGACCGCTGAGTGGAAGCTCAGTGACCGTACCGGCAGCCTCGACGCCCGGTAATCCGCTAACGCGAGTTTCGAGATCCTTGAAGAAAATGCCGGCCTTTTCGGCGGAGTTGTACTTCTGTCGTGGCAGATCGATGCGCATCGTCAACAGGTTGTTGGTATCGAATCCGGGATTCACGTTTTGCAGCGCAACGAGACTCCGAATCAGTAACCCGGCGCCGATCAACAACACCACCGCCACCGCGCTTTCGAAGATGACGAGTGCACTGCGCGTGCGACTGCGCAGCGCACTTTGACCTTCACCGCGCGAACCCTCTTTGAGTGAATCGATCAGATTAACTTTCGCGGTACGAAAGGCGGGTGCGAGTCCAAACAAAACTCCGGTAACAACCGAAATCAGTAACGTGAAGCCGAGCACCGTCGCGTCGATCTTTACCTGCACGGTCGCCGGAATACTGTTCTCACTCAACTTAACGAGCAGGTCCACGCCCCAGTTGGCGAGCAAGGCACCAAGCGCGCCGCCAATGAGAGCCAGCAACAAACTCTCGGTAATCATCTGCCGCATGACGCGC
>DATNJO010000099.1:0-3510 GCA_035603895.1 Pyrinomonadaceae bacterium | reverse complement strand
CGTGACGGCTGGATCATCTATGATCCTGACAATGCAGTTTTGAATTACTCTTCCGCTGGAGAGTTACTTGATCATCAGTATCGGCACAAGTTGCTCTTCCGCTTTATAAAGCAATCGTGAACGGCTCATATGCTCCGGTTGTCATAGCGCCTCCCCGGGTGGCTACTGCCTTCAACTCAATCTGCTCAAGACACGCGGTGGAAACTCTCGAGACATTCGCGCAGACGGATTGTCTTGAGCAGTTACCGTTTTTGCAGTCCTCGGATTGGCAAGACTTCTCCTCAGTTGTACGCGCAACCTTTGCAAATACAGATCAAGTTCTGATCAGGGGTCTACCTGTCAGCGATACTGGTGTAACGTTGCTCCTTGCGGCTCGAACGATTGTGTCGACGTTCCGAACCTATCGAGGTGATAAGATCATTAAGCGCTTCAAGATGTCACCGTGGACCACTGAACTTTCGCATACCACGCGCGAAGGAGAATTCCATACAGATCTGAATACCGAGTCCCGCCCACCGGCTGTTACTGCAATGCAATGTCTCGAACCGGATCCAGGGTCACCAGATTATGGTGTTAGCCGAGTAGCGCGCTTGGATGACTTACTAACCTTTTTGAGCGAGTCAAACAATGAGGAAGCACTTAACTTCTTAACCAAAGAATCAGTGACGATGTTGAATGATTACTCAAGCTCTAGCTGGTCGGGGCGTATGGTGGAAGCAAACATGATCCGTTACCACCCCGAGACTTTACGAGCCGCTGGCCACCGAGAAGGGCATTTGGAAGCACTTCTCGACCATAAGATTGCCGCTGTATCGAAAGCCCTGTTTGCTGTTTCACAATCCTTAATAATGGAACGTGGAGACGTCCTCTTGCTTTCGAATCACCGAACTCTTCACTATCGCGGCGAGTGCTCGGTAGTCTTTAAAACCTATCCGACCGAGTTCCTTTCCCGTAGCGTGTTCATTCTTCACGGCGCCGAGGAACTGAAGTATCGATGAAGACTACGATCGAAATCATTGGGGCTTGCACTAACAACCTCCAAAACGTCGACGTTAGCTTACCTTTTCGTGGGGCTACGATGGTGGTTGGCGTTTCTGGATCCGGTAAAAGCTCCCTGCTCGCTGATACGCTTGCCACCGAGGTGAATGGGCGAATGCGCCGGTTTCTCGGTCTGCACCAGCCTCATCTCCCTGAGCAGGATGTGCCGGCATTTATAGGTCCAGTGCCGGCTTGCATCCATTTTAGTCAAGGTGCATTTCGCGCTTCCAGACGTACAACCGTAGCTACATCTAGTGGTTTGTTGGCATTGCTACGAGTGTATTTCCGACGATATGCACAACCATGGTCAGACGAGGTAAATAGTTTCGTCTCTTCTCCCTCAGCTTCGAATTACAAAGGTTGGATAGAAAACCATTACACAGGTCCGCTTGCTGTCTGGATCGTAATGGCGCGGTGGGAACGCACTGATGGTGTACGAATAGCCAATACCTTACGGCGACATGACATCACGAAAATGCGCGTCCGTAGTGAAACTGACACAGCCGCACGCCGTGAAACCGGGCGAGAAATCGATCTCGATAAATTTCGCCCCCTTCCTGAAAATGTAAAGCACCTGATTGAGGCAGAGGTTGGTCAGGCAAAAATGCCGGATACGAATGGCAGGCTCGCGGCATTGCTTCAATCTGCGTTTGATATTGGTGGCGACGTAATTGTTGAGTTACGTCACGGTAACACTCTCCCAGAGGAACTTACCGATGAACGTGGAACTCTGCTTGACAGCGCCCAACATTGGGTTCATCCAAAAGTTCTTCTTCCATTCGCACCTCCAAGCGATGCCCTCTTATCGTTTAATTCGCCGTCGAATCGGCGAGGCGGTGCATGCCGTTCCTGTCAGGGGTTGGGACAAGTTCGCACGGTTATACTCAACGCCTTTGTCGCACATCCGGAACGCAGTCTGCACAAAGGTGCGCTCTCACTATGGACCGAAAAGAACTACCGTTACGTCAATATTCAACACGAGACTATCGAAGGTCTACGGAATCTTCGTGGCTTTGCACCTGATGTTTCCTGGAAGAGTCTGGGAAAGGAGGCGCGTGATCTGATTCTCTTTGGCTCAGGAAAGGAAACGATTGCGGACATCGATCTTAAAACAGGCCGAAAGCTGAGTTTACCTCGTCCATTTCCAGGTTTCATTCCAACAATTCTTCGTCGTAGTGAGGGGAACGGTGCCGCCTCACGGGCCTTGGCAGAATTAATCTCAGAAGGTCCCTGTCCAGCCTGCGAGGGAACACGGTGGTCACGAGAGGCCCGTGCTTTACGCCTGGGCAAATGGGATCTCCCGTTCCTTCTCGCCCGAACGTTCAACGATTTGAAGCGAGAAACCGTACCTAAGGGGTCAATCTCAAAAGGACTTCCTGACGCTGCACGTTCTCTCGCAAATAGAATGCATCATTCTGCTGAAGCTTTCATTTCGGCGGGGTTGGGCCACCTCTCAGGCGAACGCGGCATGACGACTCTGAGTGAAGGCGAGAGTCGTCGGTCCAGATTAGCTGCGCTTCTTAGAACGAGCGGTAAAGGCTTGGGACTATTGTTAGATGAACCGGCAAGAGGCCTTCACGAGGCAGACGTAGTGCGCCTTGCGAGTGCATTGGCAGAACTGAAGCAACGTCATACGCTGGTGATTAATGAACATAGAATATCGCTCGCTGCCGTTGCCGACCATGTTTTAGAAATTGGTCCAGGCCCAGGAAATCAGGGTGGTCGTATTGTGAACAGTGGTCCTCCGCAGCGAGTCTTTACAAAAGATTGGCATCCAAAGATCAACCGATCGGCGCTACCGGTCTCAACCAATGGTCCGTGGCTGTCCGTTAAAGGAGCGGAACTCCACGCGCTGCAAAATGTCGATTGCCGAATACCGCTAGGACGTTTGACTTGTATTACAGGTGTATCCGGTTCCGGCAAATCAACATTCATCAGGGGAATTCTGTTACCTGCTTTGATACAGTCGCTTCCCAAAAGAGTCGACGCTGAAAACTTCATCTGGTCTGGCGGAACGTGGAAATCAATTAGCGGCACAGGAACCATTGATTCTGTACTGGCTCTGGAACCACGAGCGCCCGGAGCGCAGCGCCGAAGTACAGTCGCGACACTCCTCGGATTAGCGGAAGATGTGCGCCGTATTTTCGCCGCAGCTCCAGAAGCGCGTAAAGCGGGTTTGACGGCTACAGACTTCGGGTGGAATGCCGGTCATGGGCGTTGTCAGACGTGCCTGGGGTTAGGAGAAGTGGAGGATGGCGACACATGGGTTTCCTGTCCCCATTGCGGTGGCAGCCGCTTCGGCGAAGAAGCTTTGGGCGTTAGAGTTGAAGGTTTGAATGTTGCCGATCTCCTGAATCTACCGATTTCAGATTTGAACGAACATCCATTTTTGGACCGCGCGAAATGGGCACCCTTAATTGAACAAGTAATCGCCCTTGATCTTGGTTACTTAACACTGGGGCGTCGGATCGA
>DATNJO010000098.1:0-2105 GCA_035603895.1 Pyrinomonadaceae bacterium | reverse complement strand
CTTACATCTTCACGGTCGTTCTGCTCGTCGCGAATCTGTTTGTATTCATGTTGATGTGGCAGTCGAGCGGGATGACGTCGCAAGCTCTTTGGGGCGGGTTTCCCGAACCGGTGCTCGAAGCGTATGGCGCAAAACTGAATTACCTCATCAATGCTCCGAACTACCAGTGGTGGCGCTTCATCACGCCAATGTTTGTCCACATCAACTTGCCGCACATCCTGGTCAACATGTACAGCCTCTGGATCGTTGGACCATACGTTGAGAAGTTGTATGGTTCGGCGAAGTTCGTGGTGTTTTGGGTGGTGACGGGAATCGCGGGTGTGGTGGCGAGTTATCTGACGGTTCAGCCTAATCTGGCAACGGGTACGTTGGCACGGTTTCTGTTTAAAAGTGGTGACGTGCCGTCGGCCGGCGCTTCGGGAGCATTGTTTGGCCTTGTCGGCGTGCTGTTTGTTTTCGGGATCAAGTTTCGGCATGAGTTGCCGGAAGGTTTCAAACGCGCGTTCGGCACCGGCATGATTCCGATCATTGTGATCAATTTGTTCATTGGTTTTGTTGGCCGGGGTTTTATTGATAACGCCGCGCATCTTGGCGGGTTGTTATCGGGAGCGGCCTTGGCGGCGATGGTGGAATATCGACGCCCGGGTGAACGGCGCGGGATGGCTGTGGCGTGGCGCGTTCTTCAGGTGCTGATGCTGGCGGTTGTTGTCATCGGGTTCTATAAGACGGCGAGGAATTTCAATCGCTCGATACAGGTTGCGAGTCGTCCAGTATTGAGTCAGCAGACGCAGGATTTTTTGCACTACGTTGCGGCAATGAGTACTGCCCGGGAAAAGACAAGATTGGTGATTGAGAACCGTGATGTGACCAACGTAAACGAGATAGGCGAGAAAGCCGCTCAGGCGCCCGTTGTGGATCAACGCGCGGCCGAGTTTCGCGATCGTTTGCTTGCGATTCTCACGCGGGCTATGAATGCGATCGCGGCGGCATCTCCATCGCCGGGAGAAGGACCGAGACGGCCGCCTCCGCTAGAAGATAAGAAGTTGGTTGACGATTTTGCTCAGTGGCAGAGCGAGTACGATAAATGGATGGAAGAAGCTGTACCAATGTATACGTCAGGGCAATCAAAATAATTTTTAGGAGAAAGAGATGGAAATCAGGAAAGTCGGTGTTTTGGGTTGTGGTTTGATGGGCGCCGGGATCGCGCAGGTTGCGGCCACCGCCGGATATCAAACGGTTGTGCGAGAAGTTTCCCAGGAGTTGATTGATAAAGGTTTTAGCGGGATTGACAAGTCGTTGGCGAAGTTTGCGGAAAAGGGAACGATCACGGCTGACCAGCAGACGGAGATTCGCGGGCGTTTGTCGGGCACGACTTCATTCGAATCGTTGGCTGATTGCGACATCATCATCGAAGCCATTATTGAGAATCTTGAAGAAAAGCGCAGCACCTATCGCCAGCTCAACGAGCTATGCAAACCGGAAACGATTTTCGCTTCGAACACGTCGTCGCTTTCGATCACGGAGATGATGACGGCGACGTCGCCGGAACGGCAGCAACGTTTCATCGGTCTGCATTTCTTCAATCCGGTGCCGCTGATGAAGCTCGTGGAAGTGGTGCGGACGATTCTGACGGATGAAGCTGTTTACGAGCAGGCGGTGGCGTTTGGAAAGTCGTTGGGCAAGGTGCCGGTTCGCGCTGGAGACAAGACTGGATTTATCGTGAACCGTTTGCTCGTGCCGTACATGCTCGACGCGATCCGGGCGCTGGAGGAAGGCGTAGGATCGATTGTGGATATTGATAATGCGATGAAGTTGGGTTGTGGTTATCCGATGGGACCGTTCACGCTGGGTGATTTTGTTGGGTTGGACACGACCTATTACATTGCGGAGATCATGTTCAATGAATTTCGTGAGAAGCGTTTCGCGTCGCCGCCGTTGTTGAAGCGAATGGTCCTCGCCGGGCTCTACGGCCGCAAATCCGGCCGCGGTTTTTATGACTACACCAAAGACCCTAAGAACCCCACACCGATGAAGTTGGTCTGAGTCTTGTCAATTCTGTAATCCTGTCGACTCTGTAGCCATTTTCGTTAGCAAATAGCCATTTT
>DATNJO010000097.1:0-2588 GCA_035603895.1 Pyrinomonadaceae bacterium | reverse complement strand
CTTGGCATGAAGCAGGTGCAGGAGAATCCGTGGCAGACGCTGCACGAGCGTTATCAGGTCGGCACGCGCGTTCACGGACGGGTCAGAAACCTGACTGACTTCGGCGCCTTTATCGAGATTGAGGATGGCGTCGACGGCCTGGTGCACGTTTCGGACATTTCCTGGTCGCGCCGCATCAAGCACCCGAGCGAGGTGTTGAAGAAGGGGCAGGAGATCGATGCGATCATCACCAGCATCGATAGTGAAAATCGCCGCTTATCGTTGTCTATCAAGGATCTGGAGCCAAACGCCTGGGAGAAGTTCACGAACGAGCACAAGCCGGGTGACGTTGTTCGCGGCAAGGTCGCACGTTTCGCTAACTTCGGTGCGTTTGTCGAACTGGACGACAATCTCGAAGGTCTTTGCCACATCTCGGAGCTTTCCGAGGAGCGCGTGGCGAAACCCGAGGACGTGGTTCAACTCGGACAGGAACTCGATTTCAAGATCCTGCGCATCGATCCCGATACCAAGAAGATCGGTCTCTCCGCGCGCGCGGTGGGCAAGGACGAGCCGATCATCGACACGAAGATCTACTCTTCGGAGGCGGGCGGGGGCATGGCGTCGCTGGGCGAACTGGCGGATTTCGGTCTCAAAGCGGAGTCGAACGACGAGTAGTCCGGCTCCACCCACTCACAATCTGCGTAACCGCTGCGGACAGTCTTGCCCGACGAGTTCCTTTTCTGATAGTGTACGAGTAACATAACCTCGCTATTATCAAGACGTTACTTAAAAAACTTACTTTTCAAAACACCGAGGTGATGCATGACAAAAGCAGAACTCGTGGAAGACGTAGCGAGAGCGGCTGAACTGACAAAGAAGGACGCGGAACGTTTAGTCGAAATTGTCTTTGAAAGCATCATTGAGACTCTGAACCAGGGCGAGAAAATCGAATTGCGTGGCTTCGGCAGCTTCCGTGTGCGCGAGCGCGGGGCGCGGCGTGGGCGGAACCCAAAGACCGGCGATCCGGTCAGCATTCCCGCTAAGCGCGTGCCTTATTTCAAACCCGGCAAGGAACTGAAAGAACTCATCAACGACGACAACGCAGCCGCTCAGGCTTCACAAACAAACTCCTCACGCGGGCTGACAGACGACAACCACCAGCCACCTGTCCTTTAGCTCCGAGTCGCGAGGTAAATCGAAATTGCAGAGATTGTGGAGTCCCTGGCGTTCAAAGTACATCGCGTCAGGAGTCGATGCACAGGCGGAAGGCTGCGTCTTTTGCCGCATCGCCGCTGAGCCGGATTCAGATGCGTCAAACTTTGTGTTGCATCGAGGCGAGCACGCGTTTGCACTGCTCAATCTTTATCCCTACATCACTGGGCATTTGATGATCGTGCCTTATTTGCACACCAGCGAGTTTGATACGGTGGCGAAAGAGATCACGGATGAGATGATGGATCTCGCGAAGCGAGCGCAAACGGCGCTGCGCAAAGTTTATTCACCATCGGGTTTCAACCTGGGCATGAACCTGGGCACCGCCGCCGGCGCCGGCATCGCGGATCACATCCACATTCACGTTCTTCCACGCTGGAGCGGCGACACAAACTTCATGACTACTGTTGGCGAGTCGCGCGTGATTCCGGAAGCGCTGGAAGTGACTTACTCAAGACTCATTGCCGATTTTTGATTTTCGATTGTCGATTGAAAGGAAGTATCCGCCGGTCTAAAAAATCGGCAATCGGCAATCGAAAAATCGACAATGCCTTTTAACGTTTGCCGACCTTGCGTGGCAGGGCTTCGTCCTCGACTTCACCGCCACGACTAATCGGAACTTCAGAAGGTTTGCTATAGCTGACGCCGCGTTCTTCGCTGTCGAGATCGCCTGCGGGTAACGGACCAGTGGGCGGTGGGTTGAAGCCCGGATAATCGATACGCGCGTGATAGATCGCGGTGAGCGCGCTGATCATCGCTTCGCGAATCGTAGTCAGTTCCTGCAACGTCACATCACATTGATCGAGTTGTCCGTCGCTAATTATCGCATCGACGATCTTCACGACAATCGCGCGGATGTTTTCCGGATCCGGACGCGCGAGAGAGCGGGCCGCTGCTTCGCACGAGTCAGCCAGCATCATGATCGCGGCTTCTTTGAATTGCGGCTTTGGTCCGGGATAACGGAAGTCAGCCTCGTCGACAGTTTCGTTTGGCTTTGCCTGCGCCTGCGCTTTGCGAAGGAAGTAGTGAAGCGTTCGGGTGCCGTGATGCTGCGGAATGAAGTCGGCGATCTTCTGTGGCAGTCCGATCTCTTTTGCGAGACGTGAGCCATAGGTGACGTGACTGGTGATGATCTTGGCGCTTTGGTAAGGCCGCAATCGATCGTGCGGATTGTCTCCCTGCTGATTTTCGACGAAGTACTCGGGCGCCGCGAGTTTGCCGATGTCGTGATACAAGGCGCCGATGCGCGCCAGCAACGGATTCGCGCCAACTGCGCGACACGCGTCTTCCGCGAGTTGGCCGACGGCGTGCGAGTGTTGGTTTGTTCCCGGGGCGCGCAACGCGAGTTGACCGAGCACCGGCAGATCCGCGTTTGAGAGTTCGAGCAGTTTAACGTC
>DATNJO010000096.1:0-9186 GCA_035603895.1 Pyrinomonadaceae bacterium | reverse complement strand
GCGGCCGCATTGGTGGGCGTTCGTCAGGCGCCACCCAGCCGCCGCCTTGCAGAGGCGATTCGCGCGGCAGCCATTGTGTTTGTTCCTCGGACGGAGGTGGTTTGTAGGTTGGCTCGCGGATGACTGGATTCCAGTTCGGATCCACTGGCGGCGACAGCTCTTCGATCAGCATGCTGCCGTCGTCCGAGCAGAAGGTGAGCCAGGGTTCCGTGTACTGTCGATTGCACTGCGGACAATACTTCATCTGGGGGATGTCATCTGCGCTATCAGACCAGTTCGAGACGGCTGAAGAAATATGAGATCTCGATCGCGGCGTTTTCGTCGGAGTCAGAGCCGTGTACGGCGTTCTCGCCGACGGAACCGCCAAAGTCTTTTCTGAGTGTACCCGGGTCGGCCTTTGCCGGATCGGTGGCGCCCATCAGATCGCGCCAGGCTTTAACCGCGCCCTCTTTCTCGAGCGCCATCACGACCGATGGACCACTCGACATGAATTCGACCAGACCACTGAAGAAAGGCCGCTCGCGATGTACTGCGTAGAAGCCTTCTGCCTGGTGGAGCGTCATGTGAATGAGTTTTAAGCCACGGATCTTAAATCCGTCATCAAGAATCCGTTGAATGATCGATCCTGTTTTTCCCGCGCGTACGGCGTCGGGTTTTACGATTCCGAAAGTTAAATTAGTCATCTTTACTCTTGTACTTGGTTTGTGCCTCTTGTGCCTTTTTGTGGCTTACAGAGCTTCCTTCATCTTCGCACCGATATCTGCGGGAGATTTGACGACGTGAATACCCGCCGCTTCCAGTGCCTTCATCTTTTCCGCCGCAGTGCCTTTGCCACCGGCGATGATCGCGCCTGCATGGCCCATGCGGCGCCCGGGCGGCGCGGTTTGACCTGCGATGAACGCGACGATCGGTTTCGTCACGTGATCTTTCGCAAACGCAGCGGCGTCTTCTTCAGCGCTGCCACCGATCTCTCCGATCATCACGATGCCCATCGTTTCGGGATCGGCTTGGAACAGTTTCAAGGCGTCCAAGTGTGTAGTGCCGACGATCGGATCGCCGCCGATGCCGATCGCTGACGACTGGCCCAACCCGAGCGCCGTTAATTGGCCCACCGCTTCATAAGTCAACGTGCCCGAGCGCGAGACAACGCCGATGTTGCCTTCTTTGTGAATATGACCGGGCATGATTCCGATCTTGCATTTGCCGGGTGAGATGATGCCGGGACAGTTTGGACCAATCAGACGCGTTGGTTTGTCTCGCAGGTATTCCCTTACTTTCACCATATCGAGCGTCGGGATACCTTCGGTGATGCAAACGACGACCGGGAGTCCCGCGTCCGCGGCTTCCATGATCGCGTCGGCAGCGAATGAAGGCGGCACGTAGATAACGGAAGCATTCGCACCCGCTTCTTTAACCGCGTCGGCTACCGAATTAAAAACCGGAATTCCCTCGTGTGTCGTCCCGCCTTTCCCGGGCGTCACGCCACCGACAACATTAGTTCCATACTCAACCATCTGTTTGGTATGAAACGTCCCCTCTTTCCCGGTAATACCCTGCACGATCAGGCGCGTAGATTTATCGACCAGAACGCTCAATGATGAATGCTCCTTGAATTTTCGGGCTTAGTTCAAAAGGCGGAGTATAGTAATCCGTGTCATCTGTGTCCAACATGCCACAGGCAACACGGATTTACACCAGCTCTATGCGCTCGCCATACTGCGGGACGTGGACGTTCCAGCCGAAGCGCTCTTTGATGTGGCCGGCCATGGCGTTCGCCGCTTCAGGTTCGCCGTGAGTGAGAAAAGTGCGGCTCGGGACGCTGGTTTCCATTCCCTCCAGCCAACGCAGGACTTCTGCATAATCCGCGTGTGCCGAGAAGCCACCGATTTTTGCGACGCGGCAACGAACCGGGATCCACTGCTTCAAGATTTTCACTTCCCGTTCGCCGTCGAGTATGCGCCGCCCGATCGTTCCCGCCGCTTGATAACCAACAAAGACGATCGTCGCTTCCGGATCGGGAACCATCCGCAACGCGTGATGCAACACACGGCCGCCGGTCATCATGCCCGACGCACTGATAATCACACGCGCGCCGGTCGCGCCGTTGAGTTTCTTCGACTCTTCACGCGAGGTCGCAGTGATCATGGAGTGGGTTCGCAGCGGATGGCGTTTCTGCATCAGGATACTCGCGTATTCCTCGTCGTGCTCTTCTTTGCGATTCGCGTACGCCGCAGTTGCTGCCGCAGCCATTGGCGAGTCGACACTGACGGGTAACACCGGAATAGCTTTCTCGTCTTCGAGCTCGCGAATGAGATACACGATCTCTTGCGTGCGTCCGACTGCAAACGCGGGAATCAGCACGGGCGCGTGGCGCTGCGCGGCGTCGTTGATGATGCGTGCGAGCGCGACTTTCGGATCTTCCGGATCGTGCAAGCGATCGCCGTAGGTCGACTCAACGAGCAGGTAGTCACACGCAGGTGGTGGACTCGGATCGCGAATGATCGGCTGATCGTAGTGACCGAGATCGCCGGAGAAGAGTACGCGCCGGCCCTTGCCGTCGGCGCCTGCGCCATCAATCTCCGCAAGGACGAGACTCGAGCCAAGAATGTGTCCGGCTGTTTTGAAACTCACGCGAATGCCCGGCGCCGCTTCGACTCCTTCGCCTTCGTTCATGAGTGGACGGATCAGTTCCAGTGAAGCGTAGGCGTCTTTCTCGGTGTAGAGCGGAAGCGCCGGCTCGTGCTTGGTGAGTTGATGACGATTGCGGTAGTCAGCGTCTTCTTCCTGCAACCGGCCTGAGTCAGGCAAGAGAATCTTCAGGAGATCGGCAGTGCCACGCGAACAGTAGACTGGCCCATGAAAACCTTGTTTGACGAGTCGCGGCAAGTAGCCGGTGTGATCGATGTGCGCGTGCGTGATCAGGACCGCGTTGAGTGAACGCGGATCGAATGGTGGATCCTGCCAGTTGCGTTCGCGAAGTTCCTTCAAACCCTGGAACAGTCCGCAATCAACGAGCACACGCGACTTACCGGTGTCGACCAGGTACTTCGACCCGGTGACTGTACCCACACCGCCCCAAAATGAAATGCTAGCCAAACAGAAGCTCCTTTTCGACTCATTATCAGTAACCCCGCCGACAGAGTCGGTGGTACTTCAAGACTCAACCTACATTCAAGGTAGGGTACATCTGAAAGTACCACCAACTTTGTTGGTGGGTTACTGATACTACGTTAGGCGGCGAGACTAACAACCTTCTCCGCCGCGTCTTTCATGCCGTCAGCCACGGTGAAATTCATGCCCGACTCGCGAATCACACGTTGACCTTCTTCAACGTTCGTTCCTTCGAGCCGCACAACCACCGGCACCTTGATCTGCAAGTTTCGCGCAGCTTCGACCACGCCACGCGCGACCATGTCGCAACGCACAATGCCGCCGAAGATGTTGATCAAAACAGCTCGCACATTCTCATCCGCCAGCAGAATGCGAAACGCCGCTTCAACGCGTTCCTGTGAAGCGCCGCCGCCGACGTCGAGAAAATTCGCCGGCTCACCACCTGCGAGTTTGATGATATCCATCGTGGCCATCGCGAGTCCTGCGCCGTTCACCATGCAGGCAATGTTTCCGTCGAGCTTGATGTAGTTGAGATCAAACTTCGACGCTTCAATCTCGAGCGGCTCTTCTTCGTTGAGATCGCGCAGGTCGAGAAAGTCTTTATGACGAAACATTGCGTTGTCGTCGAAGTTAACTTTCGCATCCAGCGCGATGAGCCGGTTGTCTTTCGTCAGCAGAAACGGATTGATCTCCATCAACGAAGCATCCATCTGCTCGTAAGCCGTGTAGAGCGACTGCATAAACTTCACGGCCTGATTCACGAGTGGACCAGGAAGCCCGAGACCAAACGCGAGCTTGCGCGCCTGAAATGCTTGAAAGCCCACCGCCGGATCGATCGTCTCTTTCAAAATCTTCTCTGGCGTTTTCGCAGCGACCTCTTCGATATCCATGCCGCCCGCTGACGAAGCCATGAACACCTGCCGTCCCGACGTGCGATCGAGCACGATGCCAAGATAGAACTCCTTGTCGATCGGCAGACCTTCTTCAATCAACAGCACTCCGACCTCGCGGCCTTCGGGTCCGGTCTGGTGCGTGACGAGTTTCATGCCGAGCATTTGTCGCGCGAGTTCGCGTGCTTCATCAGCGCTCCGGGCGAGTTTCACACCGCCGCCTTTGCCGCGGCCGCCGGCGTGAATCTGCGCCTTGACGACCACAATGTCACCGCCGAGTTCTTTCGCTGCCTGATACGCCTCTTCCGGCGAACGTGCGACAATTCCACGCGGCACGGGCACGCCGTATTTTCTTAACAGTTCTTTTCCCTGGTATTCGTGAATCTTCATGCGAGAGCCTTAGTATTGGGTTTTGATGTTTTGCCAAACGGCGGTCGAGTGTAGAGTTTTTCGCTTAAACGCGCAAAGTCAGAAATGGAGCGCCACGATGAGTGAAGTGATTGTCAGGTCGCAAGCGAATCTGCGCAACGAAGTGAGTTACGGCGCAGGTCATACTTTCACCACGGACGAACCAGTGGCCGCCGGCGGTGAAGATGCGGGTCCCGATCCGTACACGTTGCTGCTATCCGCGCTCGGCAGTTGCATCTCGATGACTGTAACGCTTTACGCGCGCAGAAAGCAGTGGCCACTTGAGCAAGTGACAGTGCGTCTGCGACAGAATCGCATTCATTCAAAGGACTGCAAAGAGTGTGTGGACCAAGCCGAAGGCTACATTCACCGGATCGAACGCTCGGTCAGCTTCACTGGTCCACTCACCGACGAACAGCGCGCACGTCTCCAGGAGATCGCACACAAGTGTCCAGTGCACAAAACGTTCACCTCGCCGATCCTCGTAACTGATTTGAAAGATGAAGAGACGTTGGAGGACAGCGAAGCCGGGAACTTTTTTTAGCTGCGAGGAACGTCCGGCGTCTCAACGGGCGAGAGTTTTCATTGATAGTTTCCCTTTGTGCCACGTATAGACCTGCTTCGTTGAGTTTCTCTTCCTGAGCTCCTTCTTTGAGAAATACTCAGGATGCGGAGTGTACGTCGGCATCTCGACGATCGCTCGTCCCTGAACAACTTTCGCTTTGATTAAGTCGCTACAACTGCCGAACTCCTCAGATATGGCAGATGGCCCCGATTTGGATAGTTCGACAATGATTACAACCACTGGACAGGCAATGCCGCCGGAGTATTTGGTTACGACAACGTAATCCCGATCAACTCCGCGCAGTACGCTTAGCACCTCGACCGGAGCCCCTTCGAGTTGAAGTATTTCTTTGTCGTTGAGTAAAAGCCGATACTGGTTTTCATCCGCCTGCTTGAGTTCAAGCGCACCGAATCGACTCGCGAGCCGCTCCTGACTGTATGCCGAAGCAGGGACTACAAGAAGTGAGATTAAGACGATCAACTTCACAAACATGCACGGTTGTTGTTAGGGGGCCTTCTTCTGAAACTCTTCAACTAACAAAACGCAATCGATGTCGGCGCCGTTGCGGTAGGCGCCGGTCGAGATGAGATACAGGTCGATCTTGTCGCCCGGCTTTAGTTCCTTATCAAAGTACTTCGTGATCGGCCTTGAAGTAGGAAGCCAGTACTCGGCTTCGCCTTCTTTGTAGAGATACTCGCTGTCGTATAGTTCAGCGAGATGCTTCTGCTCGCTGCGGAGCATTCCGAACCACCATTCGATGAAATTCTTCCGCAGCTTGCCGATCGGACGCGACTTCCCGGTGAAGACCACCTCGACTTTCGACTCAAGCTGATCGTGAGCGAGGAACATGTCATCGTCGGGCCGCACGGCTTTATTAGTAATGGCGATTACTTCTTTGAGCGTTCGCGGTTTGAAGATTTCCCAGGGGAATCCCTGCGCAAGTGCTGTCGTGCCCAGCAACGCTGCGACAGCTATCGCCGACATCGCTCGCATGCAGTTCGGTTTCAACTTAATTTGCATCGGTAATGATCGCCTTCGCTGTTTGGTTCCAGTGAATGCAGCCTGAGCAAGTCTCGATCGGAATTTCAAGGTCGCTGACAACTCTCATTGATTGGAGAGTTTGATCGCTGAGTTTCATTCCCTTACGTTTGAGCTTCAACAGCACTAATAAGGCGTACACCCGCCCACCTGGATTGTATCCTCTCAGGATGTTCTCAATAAGATCTACTCGGCCCGCCTTCACCAGGTCCGTCATCAAAGTCAGGCCGATTGGTAGCGAACCACCGTAATCACAGGCACCCCTGCCGACTACTGAGTTCTCGTCCAATGAGATTAAATATTCGTAACCGCTCTTCAGGTCCGATGGGACCTGCACACTCTTCATTGGTCCAAGCCGAGCAGCGACTAAACTCTTGTATTCCGCCAACACAGAAGGATATTCGTAATCGCGTCTGATTCCACTTTCCGCTTCCTCAAACTCTGGCGGACCTACCGCCTTCCAGGCGTCGATCATGAACGTCCTGATCATGGCCCAGCTTGTGCTACCGCGCGCCTTTATGCGGCACTTTGCGATCCGGTCATTGACGGCGATGCCGTCGACGCTGAAATGCGTGTAGCCACCTGGAACGGAAAACACGAAGGACTTAGCGCCAAATCCTAAATCCATTTCTTCCGACGACACCCCGTTCCCGTTCCCAAACAATTCTCCGAACCTCTGCAGAGAGTGGTTCTCGACGCGTGATAGTTCCGGGAGTAATCGGTTGATGTTATTGATGTCCCGGGTGAGCCACTCAGTATTCAAAGACTCTTGAGCTGAGAGCGGTACGCAAGCGAGCAAGAGCCACAAGAATGATAGGAACCAACTACTCCTGCGCATGTCCTGCCTCCTTCCGCTTAACACGACTAATTCCAGCTTATCGGTTTGATGTCCTTATCATAAAGTTTTTCTTCTCCCCATAGCTCATCCAGATAATTTTCTTCAGCAAGAATGACAGCCTCCAGCTTGAAGAGCTTTGCCATCTCAGAAGGTTTAGCTTTACTGTCCTTAACGTGAGCTACAGACACGCCGGTGACGAAAACAGCGACCTGGTTTGGCTTGCCTTTAATTTGGTAAGCATTGAACGTAACAATGCGATCTTCAATTTGCTGCATCACTGTGCTTTTCCAGTTGAACCCATTGCTCCCATTTACCCGCCGTATTTCCTCCAACGTCGTCACGCCGAACTTAAAGGCGGGGATGTCGGTCGCTGTACCTTCAGGTCGCATGGACCAATCATTCTCAATGTAGATAATTCGATTTTCTTGGCTGTTGTAGGTAACGGATAACTCATTGCCATTAGGCAGCCTGAACTTCATCACTTTCATTGCGCCGTGCTCCTCTCTGGCGAGAGGCTCGAGGTTTAGCTTTTCAAGCACACTTGGCGGGTCACCGACTTTTATCCCGGAAAGAGATTGCGCCTGCGCAGATGTGAATAGCACTGCCAACGCCAACGCTAATACTGATGCTTTGATTGACTTGATCGCGAGGTTCATAGAGTTGTTGAGCATGAGACACACTAGCCAGAGGAACGTCTCATGATGACGCGGAATTGCTAACACCAATCCGCCAGGACTGTCAACAGTTATGGCTCGAGCAGATCCCGCTTGAGTTGTTGAATCCTTACATCATGTTCCTTCACGAACCACGGATTGAGTAGCGGAAGGTACTCGCGTTGCCATTCCAAAGGTAGATCGAAGAAGCTCGCGACGATAGTGCGGCGGCAACGAGAACTGCCACAGCGACACTGCCAGATTCGTCCGCCGTGACAATCGATGATGTAATCGCAAGTGATTTCGTCACCGCTGTGAATCGCTCGTCGCGCAACGACACAGCGTTTGCCGTCAACTGTTCGGACATAAGCGCTCGGGTCGCACGAAGAGTTGATATGACGTTCGGGCTCCTGCATCAAAACCACTCTTCCAGCTTCGAGGTAATCGCAATGCTGCGCCGATTCACCCGGCAGAAGAGGATGCTCGTCATCTACAATGCGTGAGTCGTCGATCCACGCGATCACTTCGGCGGCTGCATAATCACGTTGGGCAAACACTCCCAAGCCGTCAATGAGTGAGTTTCTTACGACTAGCATTGCTCTAACCCCGTCTTTCATGCGTGCCGAGTCAGGGTGGGTACTGCGAAGGTTAGCCATCACGGCGCGCGAGGTCCGTGACGAGCATCGGATTCAAGCGCCGCTGCTCCTCAATGATCTGCTCGCACGATCGGGACTTCGCCATGAGAGAGGCAAGCTCACCGCTCGTGATCCCGAATGCCTGAATGAACTCAACCCTGCCATGAGGCGATTCGACAGGCGGTAGTTCCGGGTCACGTCCGAACGCCAAGCCGACGATGTCAGTCTCATATTCCAAGCGGATTGGACCATTGGCCGGAATCCAGTGATACTCCTCAAACCACTTGCCCGAATTGAATACGTAACGGGCAAGATTCTGAAGGAGATTACACGCCCAGTACGGCTCCTCTCTTGACGGCAGCGGAGATGCAAGGCGGAAGGTCATCTCGAATCCAAACCCACTGAAGTCCTTCCCAACGGCTTCTTCGTTGTAGTAGAGATCGCTATATCCATAGGTGCAGAAGTGGAGGTGACTAATGCCTCCCGCCTTGCTCCCATAAGCGCTGATACCGTCGATCGGGTCTGGACCACCAAGCATTGCTTTCACGACCGTGCCCCAGTGCCGCGGCTCCTGTGAGCCGTACACCTCTTTGAGCCGTGAGTCGATCGCATCCCAACCCGGCGCAGCGTTCGAATCGGCACCGTAACGTTCTCGATACTGGCTAATGTTCATTACGTGATGCCTAACCGCCTGCGTTCACTTGCCGGCTCACCATGAAATCAATCCAGATCGGCGCGAAGGGTGAGGTGCAACCCTTCGAAACTGGATAGTCTCGATAGATTCCCAACTTCTCGCCAATGGCGATGGCCCGCTTGCGGAGTTTGGGAACGTGGATGCCGATTTCCGCAAGGGTGCTGTTCATTGTCCACTGCACTACTGGATCGGCGTTTCCCATTTCGGATTCGATACGATTCAGCAGCGCGGGGTGGTCCAGCCCATCGGGATTTTTCACGACCCGCTCGGCAGTGAGGCCCCAGCCGGCGCGTGCAGCCCAGCGGTCGTCAGAGGCCATCCATTCCTGGCGAAGACTTTCCTTATCAGGATGCT
>DATNJO010000095.1:0-5977 GCA_035603895.1 Pyrinomonadaceae bacterium | reverse complement strand
CCCATTGCATGGTTTGTCACAGTGACATTCAGTAGCATTAACTTACAATTCTTCAATAGGTTGCAGCCGTCACAGGAACAATTTTTCTTGCACCCTTTGACATCGATTTTCATCGATTTGCAGCGAGTCGAGTGACGAATCGGTGACATTTTTTAGCGGCTTGCCCTCCGCATTTCTAAAAGGGTTTAGGATCGTCCTAGTCGTCTTCATTCTTAATTACACGAATTGGCCCGTCGCAGAGATCGAATACCAAACTATGAAACTCCACTTCGAACCAATCAAGAAACATTTTCAGGTTCCGTTTCTGTGGCCAAGCAGTTTCATTCGTCCACCACGCTGCCAGTTGTTCCTCGAAGAGTACGTCGTAATACGATTCGAGCAGCTCTTCCTGATCGGAATCATCCCAAAGCTCCGGAATGAGGAAAACGGTTGAGTCCTCAGCCAACTTCTCGAGAGTAAAATTCGTATCTTCATCATCGAGCGCCTTACCCCAATCAAGAAATGGTTGTTTGGGCCTCAAGATTAGCAGCGAACGATTGATTTCCGACATGCTTCCTCTCAGTGTTCAGACTAACGAGTTAGCCGCTATGTTCGTTTGGGCACCGATTGAATTGAAGAGCGCCCCTTTGACCTTCTCCCGAAAAAGCTTACCAAAATAAAATAGAGAAAAACGGGCGATTATGACAGGATGGAGCCTGACGATTGCCATGAAAAAATCCAGGTTCACGGAAGCGCAGATCGTGTTTGCGTTGCAGCAGGCCGAGACGGGCGTCACGGTGGCGGAAGTCTGTCGCAAGCTGGGATCAGCGAGGCTACGTTCTACAGCTGGAAGAAGAAGTACAGCGGCCTGGGTCCGGTTGAGCTACGCCGGTTGCGGCAACTGGAAGAAGAGAACGCGCAGTTGAAACGGATCGTGGCGGACCTAACGCTGGACAAACAGATGCTGCAGGACGTGTTAAAAAAAAGCTCTGAAGGCACGGCAACGCCGGCAGTTGGTGAGCCACTTACTGGCGGCGTATCGGGTCTCGGAGCGACGCGCTTGCGCGACAGTCTTTTTGCCACGGACCGTCTCTCGTTACCGGGACCAGCGGCGCGACGATCGGGCCGTGCGGCAACGCCTGAAAGAGCTCGCTGAGACGCGCGTGCGTTATGGGTTTCCGCGCCTTCAGGTGCTGCTGCGACGTGCGGGGTGGCGCGACAATCACAAACGAACTTACCGGATTTACAAGGAAGAAGGGCTGAATCTAAGGAGTAAGCGACCGCGCCGCAGCAAGGCTGCAGCGCATCGCCGGCAACGACCGCTGCTGACTGGACCACATCAATGCTGGAGCATGGATTTCGTCAGTGATCAGCTCTTTGACGGGCGGAGATTTCGGGCCTTAACTTTAGTCGATAACTATAGTCGCGAATGCCTGGAGATCGAGGTGGGCCAGAATCTGAAAGGCATCGACGTGGTGGCAGTGATGGAACGGATCAAAGCGTTGCGCGGCGTAGTACCAAAACGAATCCAGGTCGACAACGGGAGCGAGTTCATCTCTAAGGCATTGGACAAGTGGGCCTATGACAACCAGGTGACGCTGGACTTCTCGCGGCTTGGAAAACCAACGGATAATCCATTCATCGAATCATTCAATGGGAGCTTTCGCGATGAGTGCCTGAACGTCAACTGGTTCCTTTCGCTCGCGGATGCAAAAGAAAAAATCAGGTTGTTTAAGGAAGAGTATAATGGCTTCAGACCGCATAGTTCCTTGTCAGGTCTGACGCTGAATGAGGTGGTCCAACAACACTCTAATGGCCCAATTTTCCCTCTTTTAGGCCGGTAGCGATTTCGGGACAAGGTCAGCTTTTTCGGGAGGGGGTCACGGGCGCTGCGGGGCAAGCTAGCCTGCACCAGCATGAGCAACATATTGAGCGACGATAACGACAACAATTAATCGCTTTAGGTCGACTCGGGTGGTCGGGCCGCATCGAGCAGGCCACGGCTGTGCGCCGTGAGACGGCCAGCATATCTCAAGGCCGCGGGCATCCAGGTGCGAGCCGGATGGGTGCGAACGAAAAACCGGTCATAGAGGTGACCACCGACTCTGACGCTCTCCGCAGCGATAAACCGGCCATCTTTTTGGCAAGCGTCAGTGGTGGTTAGGTAGGGCACAAGCAGTTCATCCATGAGTCCGAAGAATAAAGCTGAAGGTCACGGGTTGTCCGGTGGGGTGAGGTCAACAGCCGATATTTTACCGAAGGGTTTCAGAAATGACTAAATGCGCTGACTCGATAACTGGCGCTCCCAAGTTGCCAAGTCTTGCAAAGAGAAGGTATGTGGGATTGAAGATGCCTTGGTCGACATTCAGCTGCGATACTCAAGTACCGACTTGAGAAAAGTCGGTCAGGGATAGTACGCTACCGTCCGAAACCAACAGAGGCTCTACTCTCTCTCTGCGTGAAGTCAAACAGACGTTGCTGTTCGCGTCTTAGAGGAACACAACCTTCTCCGTTCTACGTTCGAAAGGTCATTACCCTCATGAAAACGTGTGTCACGCACCTAGGCCAACTTTTCTTGATTGCAGTTGTCGCTACTTTAACGACGGCTGCGTTAACGCAGGAAGACCTCAAGTACCGGGATCGAGGGGACAGGTACGAAGGCATCGACAAAGGTCAACCAGTGTCAGGGAAAGTCGAAGTCATTTCGGTTACAGCCGAACACGATCAGTCTCAGAAGTCTGGAATAGCAGACGCGTACAAGCTGAAGTTTTATCTCAGGCAGCAAGTCCCCGTCTTTGTAAGAGTAAGAGAGATGGATAACAGGTTCAGCTACTGGATGGATAAACTAAAGCCCGCGAAAAACTGGCAGCAGGGCTTCGACAACGAGTTTGAATGGCAAACTAAAGACGTCATTAAACAAAAGAGAATCCAAATCCAGGATCTTGGCGCGGTCGCTCAGCTTGATAGTGAGAGTCCTTCTTTGGATATGAAAGTGGCGCCGGTTATGCTCTTCACTGGTCGCCGTCCCACAAAGGTGAGTGGCTATTCATTCACGTACAGCCTAAATCGCCGATCCAACGTTACCTATTCGTTTGCCTCGGATTCGAATCCAACAAATCCACTTCAGGAGGACAAGCAGAACAACGTAGCCGAAGAAAGATCGCGGACCATAATCTGGGACACTTCCAGCGTACCTGAGGGTTGGTACCGGCTCACAATTTCAGCAACCTCCAGGGAAAATAATACCAAGACCGAACAGGTCATTCATTTCTATCATCGTCCGCGGGTCTAAAATAGTTGCTCTGACATGACGAAAAGAAACAAACTAATTCTCCTCGCGCTACCTACTCTGGTGGTTATCCTGGTACTCGTTGTAATTCTCAATTGGCATGTATCGACGCGAGTTCGGATCTCCTTAACTACGGATAAACTTGTTTTAAGACTGGCGGGGCAAGAGAAAGCGCGAATCCTAGATTCTGTAGGCTTGAAGTCGTTGGTCATTGAGAAATTTGAGTCCATCAAGCTTAATCCGGAGTCTCTCTCAGTGGGTAATCTCGAGCCGGGTTCAACCAAAAGAGCTGGAACTGAGTTGACCATTGCTCAACGGCCAATAGTGATAACTCCTCGAGATGGAAGAACACAATCGAATGTCACTTTCGAGGCAGATCCGACATTACCCAAGTCGGCAATTATGATTGATTCGATTAATGCCCAACCACAAAGTGAAGTTTCACTGGAAACGACTGAAGAGCTCACCGATCTAATATTGCGAATTGATGGACAGCGTTCATCCGGACATATCGGTATCAATGACCGGTTTAACTTGGATGTCGACCATACCTCGATTGCCGGAGTAGCGACCCGCCAGAAAGAGTCGCGGCCGGCGACGAGTTTAAGCGGAAAACTGGTCCGGGCCTCGCCACTCGAGTTTGTAAGCCAGCAGGACTCACTGGTGTTGGTCCTTACTTTTCCCGCGGAGACTTCAAGTGTGCTTGTGCCGCAAGGTCACCTTCCGATCAGCCTTATCAAGTTTGAAACGCTGGATGGTCAGAGTGGAAATACTCTAAGTAGTCTTACGAAGGATACTGAGGCAGAGATCTCCTTTCCGGATTATGGACAGAAGTTCACGAAAGTGGTGGTTAAGAAGCCGGATTTTATATTCCTGGACAATCTTGAGAATTTTAGTGTTGAAGAGTTGACCTTCAATCCCGGCAAAAAGGGAATTCTGGTGAGACTGAACGGCGTCGCAAATAGAATCTCAAGCGGATCCAAAGGCTACATCAAAGATCATAGACTCAGTGTGTACGATATGATTTGGAACGATCACAAAGTGATTGCGATCTTCGCGGTGTTCTGTTGGATGCTCGGAACAACTGGGGCTTGTTACAAGCTCTTCAAAGAGGCGTAATAACATGACTAATCATTTCTCAACCACTGTAGGTGCGAAGTGCTTATGTTTGATCAAACAGCACATTTTCCCATACCTGAAGGCCAACCTGGCGGTTTTGATACTGGTGCTTTGTGTTTTCGTATCCGCACCTTCTTTCAACATAAAAGCACAGGACCTGGCGCAGGCAAAGACTGCTGTAGTTCGCATCAAGAACAACGACAAACAGGAAACTGGCACTGGCTTCATACTGAAGATTGAAGGCGACGTGGCATACATTATTACTGCCGCGCATGTCATTCGGGGAGAACAGAACCCTCTGGTGTTTTTATTCACACAGCAACGGAACGGCTTGCGCGCGGACACTCTTCATATAGAGGACGACGACGTGAAGGGGCTGGCGCTACTTACCGTCAAGCTCCCTGGCACAGCAGGAGTTTCCGCTCTGAGTTTGGGTCCCACTTCCAGATTTGATGGAGGCGAAGACGTCAAAGTAATTGGCTTTCCCGGAACCGATCTCTGGACAGTTGCCGGAGGCACCGTTTCCCGCATCGACGGACGGAATCTTGTTTTTTCCGCTGGCATCAGGGGAGGAAACTCGGGTGGGCCAGTGATCTCAAATGGCAAAGTGATCGGCATCGTTACAGATGTGATTATAAATAACAACCAGGCATCAGCTTTTGCCGCACGTTCAGAAGCCATCGAACCTTATGTTAATGGCCTCAAGCCAAACCTCATCCCGATCATAAGCGCAGTTGTGCCAAATACGTTGTGTAGCGCACTGGATACTTTGATGGAAGAAAGTAAGGAGGGCTTCGCTGGAATCGTCGGCTTACCGACAAGTTCAGATAACACTTTCTCTCCGAATTTCTTGATTCCCGGTGCATCGAATGGCTACGTGACACCACCAAAACGAGTCTACTACTACCTGTTAACTTCAACTCGGAAAGGCGAGGTCGAAAGCCAGTTCTATGCCGCAGTGACAAAGGTGCGCAGGTGTTCGACTCAATGGGAACAGAAGGAAGAGAGCGACTCTAGTTACCGGTATCAGAAATTCCGCAAGACGGTCGGCGGGGTGGTTGTTTCCGTTTATTACAATGCCGTACCTCAACACAATACACATTTTCTGATGCTTGACCTGAGTGTTCCAACCAGAGATAGACGTGAGTGGTGAAAAGTTAGTCCCCTTCAAAGCGCTCAAGAATGGTCATGTCAAAGCCGCTAAAAGTTGATGTTTGCTCGCCAACTCACCTCCACATTTTGTTCGCGACTCTTGTCTGTTTAGTTATTCCAGTTTTAACCAATGCGGCAGTTCAGGAACGCGACCCAAAAGCTCAAGTTATAAGAATCGAGAACTCGAACCCGAAAAAGCAGGATACTGGCGCTGGTTTCATAGTAAAGATAAAGGGCGACGATGTTTACATCGTCACTGCCTCTCACGTGATCGCCGATGATCCCCATCCACGTGTGTACTTCTTTCACGATCCCTACAAACCCTTTACAGCCGAAGTCATCAATCGCGAGGAAGACGAACTCAGAGGGCTTGCATTGATTAAGGTGTCAGTAACAAAGGCGTCTTCGAACCTGATCGCGTTCGTACTCGCAAGTACT
>DATNJO010000094.1:0-9139 GCA_035603895.1 Pyrinomonadaceae bacterium | reverse complement strand
CACGGCTGTAAGAGAAGTGTGCCTCGTTCAGTTTTGTCGGCGAGACGGTGGTGTAAAGATTGGCGCGAACAACGTTGATCTTTGAAGGACCTTCGATACCGTTCGCGGAATTGCCATAAGTCGAAACGTCGAAGGTTTGGTTAGTGTTCTCCGAATGGTCGAAGTTATACGAGATCGCGAGTTGATTTGCGTCGTTGAGTTTGAAGTCAGTCTTGGCGAAGAACGCCTGGTTGTTGATCTTGTGCGCGATCGGCAAGCCTTCTTCCTGATTGCGAGTGGTACGCATGAAATTGATCAGGGCAAGGCGCGCGCAGTCGTCGCTGCTGTTGATTAGCGCTTCGTTGGCAATGATCGTGGGTGCGGCGATGGGGCACGGCGCTCCGATTGGTTCGCTGAGGTTCGCGCGCGTCAGGTTTTCGCGAATACCTTCAAAAGCGAGAAAGTAAAACGCCTTTTCTTTTTTGAATGGGCCACCGACTGTGGCGCCGTACTGTTCGCGATGAAAATCCTGAAGTGGTCTGCCGTCTGACGTGTTTGCAGTGAGCGCTTCCAGACGTTGAAAATAGAACGCGCTGCCGTGAACGTCATTCGAACCTGACTTCGTGATGACGTTGATGATGCCGCCGGCTGTGCGGCCAAACTCAGCGCTCGCTCCGGTCGCCACCACCTGAAACTCTTTCACGGCTTCGAGCGTGATGTCGATCGCCGCGCGTTGACCGCCGAGTTGCTCGCCGAAGAAACCATTGTTGTAGTCGCCGCCGTCGAGACTGACGTTGTTGAAGATGCCGCGTTGACCGGCGAAATTGATCTCGTCGCCGTCAGGTCCCTGCGTAATGCTGACGCCCGGTGTGAGCGTGAGCAGGTCTTCAAACTTGCGGCCGAGGATCGGCGTCGTCGCGACCGCGTTCTCGTCGATGGTGGTGCTGACCTGCGTTTTCACCGTGTCGACAGTCTGAGTCGCAGTGACGGTCACGACTCCTCCTTCAACACCAGCAGGCTGCAAGGAAAATTTCAGTTCCGTACTTGAGCCTACAGTTACGGTGACATTCAAATCTTGAGCGGATGAGAAGCCTTGCTTGGAAACAACTACTGAGTATTTCCCCGGCTGTAGTGCAAGAAAAACGAAACGTCCGCCGTCATCGGTTGTTGCCGTTCTGGTAGTACCTGTTTCGAGGTGTTTGATCTCGACGTTGGCGCTTGGAACTACGGCTTCGTTAGCATCGACAACGGTTCCTTGAATGCCGCCGGTCGTGATCTGTGTCTGCGCGGCGATTGCCGGAGCAAGCAAGAGGATTAATACTAGGTTGGTTGCAAAAGTTTGGAATCGGGGGAAGCTGCGAAAAACAGGGGTCCGCATAGTGTTCTCCTATAGTTGGGTCCGGTGGTGTGCTCGGGTATGCTCACGTTTATGGGCCGGGGCTAGATTAGTTAGAGCTTATTGATGTGTCAATGAAGTTCTGAGTTCAGATGGAGTTCAGTTTTATGGAGTTTTTCGCGATTGCGTTGCTGTGGCAGGAATCGACGAGTGTTATCGCTCGTATTTGGGCTTACCTTACGCAGAGTTTCACCTTCGGCAGGATCACTGTTTCGATCTCGAGTGTGCTGCTCGGCGCGATTGCCTTTAGGGTGACGATGCTTTTGGCGCGCTACTTAAGCAGCTTCATCGAGGGGCGCCTTGCGCGGCGACAGCACATCGATGCGGGTTTGCGTTACACGATTTGCCGGTTGATACGTTATTTCGTGATCACCATTGGGACGCTTGTCGCAGTCAAGCAGGCGTTTGCAGTCGACCTGACTTCGATTGCAGTGATCTTCACGGCGCTGTCAGTCGGCATCGGTTTTGGACTTCAGTATCTCGCGGCTGACATCGCTTCCGGTTTCATACTTCTTTTCGAACGGCCGATCCGCGTGGGCGACAGGATCACGATTGGCGACGATGAAGGTGACGTTGAAAGCATCAATCTGCGCACGACAATTGTCAGTACCAACGATCGCATCGCGATCATCGTGCCTAATTCAAAGTTGGTCGGTCAGCGTGTGATCAACTGGTCGTACGGCGATCCGCGGGCGCGCATCGCGATTCAGATCGGCGTAGCGGATGATTCGGACATCGACCTGGTAACGAAGACGTTGATCGCGGCGGCCGACGGCGTCGAATACGTGCTCGAAGATCCGCCACCGCGCGTGCAGTTCATGAAGTTTGGCGATTACTCGTTGGATTTCCGTTTGCTTGTATGGACCAGGCAACCACGACGGCACGTGCAGATTCGCAGCGACATCAACTACCGCATCTTCCGTTTATTCAAGGAACACGAGATCAAGATTCCCTATCCAACGCAGGAATTTCTGTTCCGAGGCGGCCCGGTGCCACCGGAGTTAGAGCCGGCTTTGCGTGGCGACGACGACGGACCGCGCATGCGGGATTGAAAAGCGACCACTGAATGAGGCATCATTCAGTGCAATGCGTTCGGCCCGAACTCTAAACAACAACAATGTCCGCGTTCCTGGCGGCGATAAACGCGAAGCAATCCTGCGCGCGGCCATCACCGTCTTCGCCCACAACGGCTACTTCAATTCCAAAGTCGCCGACATCGCGCGCGAAGCAGGCGTTGCCGATGGCACCGTCTATCTTTATTTCAAAAGTAAAGAAGAGATACTCCACTCGATATTCGATCGCAGCGTCGTCGAAGCACTCGCCTCGGCTCGCAAACAGATCGAGCTCATCACTGATCCACGCGACAAACTACGCCGGATCGCTTTCCTGCATCTCGAACGACTCGGCGCCGATCGCGATCTCGCGGTCGTGTTTCAGGTCGAACTGCGCGGTTCGACGAAGTTTATGGAGGAGTTTTCCGCCGCCGGTTTTGCCGAGTATCTCGCGCTCATTCGCACGACGTTTGAGGAAGGACAACGTGCGGGCGTCTTTCGCAGCGATCTGAATGCAAACGTGGTCGCCAAGATCGTCTTCGGCGCGCTCGACGAAATGGCTACGAACTGGATCCTCTCCAAGCGGCGTTACAAACTCGCGCCGATGGCCGATCAGGTGGTCGATATTCTGCTCAATGGAGTCAAAGCCTCTTGAATAACGTGGCCGCCGACATCTCAGTGGCGCGGCCGCCTTCACTCGTTCAGCGTCCGTTTGCCCCTGACGAACCGCAGACGCTGATCGACGTTTTCACGCGCGCGGCTCGCGTGCACAACCGGCCGGATGCGTTGAACTACAAGAGTGGCGGGCGCTGGATTTCGCTCTCCTCGGACGAAATGCTCGCACGCGCGAAGCACATCGCCGCCGGACTTCACGCGATTGGAGTGCGTCACGGCGATCGCGTCGCGTTGCTTTCCGATAGCCGCGTTGAATGGACGCTCACGGACGCAGGCTGTCTCTTTGCAAGCGCGGTTGACGTTCCGATTTATCCGACGCTGACGCCGCCGCAGGTGCGTTACATTCTGCAAGACTCCGGCGCGAGTGCGCTGTTTCTCGCGAACCGTGAAAAGTTTCTGGAGTTGAAAGAGATACTCGCCGAGTGTTCGCACGTCGAGCACGTTATCTTTTTTGACACGGAAGGCGTGACGGAAGCAGACGGTTTGACGTTGGCCCAACTCGAGCAGAAGGGCCGTGAACTCGAACAAAACGATCCGGGTCTGATCGATCGCATGGCGGCCGAAACCACGCCCGACGATCTCGCCACCATCATCTACACTTCAGGAACAACGGGCGAACCGAAAGGCGTGATGCTGACGCACGCGAATCTCGTTTCGAATCTGATCGACTCCTGCGGCCACTTGTCGATTGGTGAAGAGGATGCCGTGTTGTCGGTGCTGCCGCTGTCTCATGTTTTTGAGCGGCAGGCGATGTACATGTACTTGCATCATGGCATGGCTGTTTATTTTGCGGAGTCGTTGCAGACGGTTGCGTCGAACCTGCGCGAAGTGCGGCCGACGTTGCTGGTGGGCGTGCCGCGGATGTTTGAGAAGATCTATCAACGCATTCGCGAGCGTGCGGCTGAAGCAGGGAAGTTGACCGCGGCGATACTGGAGTGGTCCGTTTCGGTGGCTCGCGAGTACGCGATTCGCGTTGGCAAACACGAGCCGATTCCGGCAACACTGAAGTTCAAACACTGGCTCGCGGTGAAGCTGGTCTTCTCCAAATGGCACGAGGCGTTTGGTGGACGAATGCGTTTGCTGCTGTCGGGAGGCGCTGCTTTGCCTGAAGATCTCGCCCGCATCTACATCGGCGCGGGCATTCCGATCATTCAGGGCTACGGGCTGACGGAAACGTCGCCGGTGGTCACGGCGAGCTCGTTTGAAGATTACCGCGTCGGCACGGTCGGCAGGGCGATCCCGCACGTTGAGATCCGCATTGCGGAAGACGGCGAGATCGAGGTGCGTGGTCCAAACGTGATGCGCGGTTATTACAACAAGCCGGAAGAAACGCGCGTGGCGTTCACTGACGACGGTTGGTTCAAGACGGGCGATATCGGCACGATCGATGCCGATGGATTTCTGCGCATCACGGATCGCAAGAAGGAATTGTTCAAGACTTCCGGCGGCAAGTACATCGCGCCCGCGCCGATCGAGCAGGCGATCAAGGGGTCCCGGTTTGTGAACCAGGTGGTGCTGGTTGGATCCGAGCGGAAGTTTCCGGCGGCATTGATCGTGCCGGTGTGGGAGCAGTTGGAATCGTACTGCAAGTTGAAAGGGATTGAAGTTCAGAGCCGCACGGAATTGTGCCATCACCCACGAATCATCGATCTTCTGCAACGCCAGATCGACGCGCTCACGCCAAACCTCGCGCGCTACGAAAAGATCAAGAAGGTCGCCTTGCTCGAGAATGAGTTCTCGATCGAGGGCGGCGAACTCACGCCCACGTTAAAAGTGAAGCGCCGCGTGATCGACGACAAGTATCGCGACGCGATCGAAAAGCTCTACGAAGAAAAATAGACATGATTACAAAATGAACAAGACTCCTTTTTTAAGGAAAGGTGTTCAATCTTGTAAGACTTGTTAATTCTGTCTAAGAACTGGTGTGTCGAGGTGAAGGGCTTTGAGGATTCGTTCGCCCGCGTCCTCGCCGGCACGACGAATTAGCTCTTCACGATAAAGCGCGCCTGTCGGACCGCGTGAGGTTGGGCCAACGATGATCGGGCCTTTGCGGTTCACATTGAGATAAGACCTTCCGGTGATCACGACCTTTGCTGTTTGTGGCGAAAAGACCACGAACTCGATCTCGAGATCGTCAAGCGATCGGGCTGTCATCTGGTCGAGCACCAAACGCATCCAGACGACGTAAGTTTTTGACTCCGCCTTCGCTTTTTTGATTGCCTCGCCGCGGCTCATATTGCTTTGCGAGACAGAAACTGCTGCTGACGAACCCGAGCGCAGTTGGTCAGCGCATCCAACCATGGCCGCGTCGTAATAAGAAATCGGATAGTTTTCGGTAGTGCTGCCGAAACGATCGCTGCCGATGACAAAACCCAAATCCAGTTCTTTCTGTTGCTGCTGTTTTGGTGCGGGTGTTGGTTCCGGAGTCGGCGTGGGAACCGGCGCGGACGGCGGCGGTTTCGGTTGTCTTCTGCCTGACTGTGCTTGCGCCACGGTCGCGCAGATCGCAACCAGCAGCAGAAGCAACACAAGCGATTCATTTCTGTTAGGTTTGCGATTCATCGGCAGAAGACCGAGGCCAGATTGTAGCACTGCCGCTGAAAATTGCTACACTCAAAACCCATGCTCAAAACAGACATCCTTCTCACGATTACACGCGTCCGCGACCAGGCGCGCGTTACGCGCTCCTTCGATCTGCGCGTTCCGGACGGTCAGCGGGTCGAGTTTGTGCCCGGTCAGGTCGCGATGCTGCGCGTCGCGGATCACGATCCCGCTTACTTCGCGTTCGCAGGCGCGCCTGAAGATCCGGATTTGGAAGTGCTGGTCAAACAGAATGCGGGCGCCAGCCGCGCGATCTATGAAATGCAGGCCGGAGGCACGATCGATCTCGTCGGCATCGCCGGGCATGGTTTTCGGATGGACCAGCAAAAGCATCGCGATCTGATTTTTGTCGCGATGGGCACCGGCGTCGCGCCGCTGCGTTCCGCATTGCGTCACGCGTTGAAACGCAAAGACGACTTTGGTCGATTGGTCGTGTTGTACGGCGCGCGCACGCCCGACGATTTCTGTTATCGCGACGAAACTGACGCCTGGGAAGATGCGGGTGTCGAACTGCGCCAGGTTATCTCGCGGCCCGACGGTCACGATTGGTCCGGTCCGACCGGTTACGTGCAATCGTTGCTCGACAACGTGTTGCCCGATCTGAAATCGCCCGTCGCGTTGGTCTGCGGCTCAAAAGAGATGATCGATCAGACCCGCGAGCGTTTGGGAAAGATGGGCTTCAAGCCGGACGAGATTCTCACGAACTACTGAATTGCTGACAGGATCTAACCCGGCTGCCCGCGTTAGATCCTGTCGAGACTCACGCTAAGTTAGAAGCGGTTGTAAGCAGAGTGAACCGGTACGTCGCCGGAAGCGCCCCATGTATGAGCAACCGTTCCTCCGGTACTCTTGATGATCCACCAGTTACCGTCACTCGGCCGCCAGATGGTTGGATCTATCTTACCGTCACCATCAAAGTCGGCTTGCGAGGGTACATCATTCGGAGCACCCCAGTATTCGGTACGAAGGGTTCCCGTCGTACTTTCCATGATGTACCAGAGACACGGTGTGCCGGGTCGAAAGACCGCGATGTCCAGGGAAACGTCGCCGTCGTAGTCAGCGGGCACGAGCACGTCGTTGAAACTCGCTCCGCCAAACGTCTCGTAGCGAACAGCTCCGGTTCTGCTGTTGAGGATGTACCAGGTGCCATTCCTGCGAGCAAACCTTGCCAACCTTTTTACTTCAGTCTCGCTGCGTGCTACCGAACTTTGGAATGATCGAACTTACCAGGAGCGCCGGCAGCTTCCCACGTTGAGCCGTCGTCGTACGTGACCTTCGTCACCGCCACTTCAAGAAGAAAAGTTCCGTGCGGGTTTTTGTCTCTGAGGTAGGGAATGTCTTCGACGTACAAGACGAGGACTTGAACGCTCTGAGTTGCGTTTGGCGATAACGCGACTTCGGTAAGGGGAGTCTTGCCCGATTCGACGACCTTGTCGAGGTCCGTATTATCAAACAAATACCACGTAAACTCCGTGCTGGTGACCGCTTTGCGCGAGCTATTCAAGAGTGCCGATACTTCGATTTTGAACTTCTCATCGGGCGAGAGTTTTCCTCCGCGGATGCTCGTCACCTTGACGGGTAACGAATCAGCGTTCTCGCGAAATTCGCTGTAGCGCGTAAACGCGAGTCCCCAGTTTCGTGGTGGTGAAATGCGCTGAGCGGGGTTCTGAGCTCGCCCGAACGGTGCCGTAAAGGCAAGGAGAGTGACCAGAAATAAGGCAAAACTGATCTGACGGCGTTTCATGATTTCTTAGAACGCGCGAGCCAGGGTTCGGTTCCAGCAGGTTTAGTTAACGTCTCATAGATAAGTGTGTGGGCAGGAACCTCAATGCCGGCTTCGTGCGCCATGTGTACGACCGCGCCGTTCTGCGACTCGAGTTCCGACGGTCTACCTGCCGCAATATCACGTTGCATCGAGCTCGTTGCATCTTCAGGCAACGCATCGACACTGTTCATCACGGCGTCAATTGAATCCGCGGGTAAGTTAACTCCCCGCGCATGGGCCAACTGGTAGATTTCTTCTATCGCCTGGCGCATGAGCGCGCGCCATTTCGGATCTGTGCGAGTCACGCCGGCGGGTGCATTAGCCATTGCCCCGACGCCACTAAAGGGCGCAATGAAAAGGAACTTGGTCCATAACGCCACTTGAATATCAGTGGCGATGCTTGTATCCAAACCGGCGCCACTGAACACCTGCTCGATCTTCTCTATGCGCTCAGTTCGATGATTGTCCAGCTCGCCAATGATGATCGTAGGCGTAAAACCGGTATGGCGAATGTGGCCTGGTCCAACGATAAAGCTGACGATTCTGCACAGCCCGCCGATGACTTTGTCAGAGCCAAACTCACGAAGAAGCTGCGTCACCGCATCGACACCGTTTTGCAGCGGCAACACCGTTGAGCCCGGACCGGCAAGAGGTTTGATCGCGCGCGCAGCTTCGGAAACTTGCCATGCTTTCACGCCAACGATAACGAGATCAACTTCGCCAGCTTCTTTAACATCGTCGGTAGCCTTTGCCGGAAAAACGACGAAATCTCCCGCAGGGCTATCCACCTTCAAGCCGCTGCTTTGGATTGTCCGTAAGTGTTCGCCGCGAGCAATGAAGGTAACGTCGTGGCCTGCTTGCGCCAGGCGTCCGCCAAAATACCCGCCGACTCCGCCGGTTCCGAAAACTGCTATTCGCATCAACTTGACGGCGGTTTCAGACCCATCATTCGCATGTAGGTGATGATGTTGCCATAGTGCAAACTCGTGTGGCCCACGTTAGTAAATAGCGGTCTGAGCTGGGCGTTGCTGGAGCTGTAGGCAGCGTTGCAACGTCCGACGGCTTCTTTCAGTTTGGGAAGCAGCGTGTCTTTATCAGTCGCGCCTTTTTCTACCGCATCGGACCATTCGACTTTGTTTCCCGCACCGGCGGCGCAGAAGTAGTTGTAAGAATCGGTGATATGGGCGACTAGTTGACCGAAAGTTCGTACTGTGTCCACCGGCTTGTAGTTGTACTTATCTGCCGGGACCATGTCGGCTGCTTTCGTGACCCAATCGTTGACTTCGTTGAAGCCGCCTCGCAGTTCGGTCGCGACGTCGGGCGCCTTTGCCGGCGTTGACTGGCCGAAGCTTGGGACCACGAATAACAACAGACAACAAGAGATCAAAAGAATTCTGAATTTCATAGCGGGTCTCCTTTTTGGACGCGCATCCTATGCCGTAAGAGTGGGAATCGCAATGAACAATACGCGAACGGTAGCGGCGCGGTTTCGAACGGTTATTCGTATCTCAACGCCACCAGCGGATCCACTCTAATCGCGCGCCGCGCCGGAATGAAGCACGCGAGCAGAGCCGCAAGCACCACGCAAAGAGCGACTGCGCCAAACGTGATCGGATCGGTCGGCGAGACTTCAAATAGCAAAGTGGACATGAGGCGTGTTAACGCCCACGC
>DATNJO010000093.1:0-2774 GCA_035603895.1 Pyrinomonadaceae bacterium | reverse complement strand
TGGAGCGTTGGCAACGGTTGGAGCGTCGGCGATCCATCAGCTTACACCGTCCAATGGGCGCCGCAGACACTGCGCTTGGCCCAGGCGCATGCGATCAACCGTGGACTTGGCGCCGACGGACAACCGGTTCGCGTTGCTGTGCTGGACACGGGCGTTGACGTTTCACATCCTGCGCTGGCCGGCAGACTGCTTCCCGGTTTTGACTTCGTCGACATGGACACGGATCCCAGCGAAGTCGGCAGTTTGAACATTGGACCATACGGACACGGAACGCACGTCGCGGGACTGATCGCGCTCGCTGCTCCGGGAGCGAAGATCATTCCGATCCGGGTGCTCGACGAAAGAGGCTTGGGAAACACCTGGGTTTTGTCGGAAGCGCTGGCTTTTGCCGTCGATCCCGACGGCAATCCCACCACACGCGACGGCGCCGACGTGATCAATCTCAGTCTCAGCACACTTCGCCGCACCGGGATGTTGAAACAGGTGCTGGAGGGAGCCTGTGATGATGATGGCGGAGTTGATTTTCCTGTTGGGAAACCAAACCTCGTGATCGTCGCGGCTGCCGGGAACGGCGGTGATACTACCGAGCAATATCCGGCCGCGGAAAACGTTCATGGCTTGATTGCCGTTGCTGCCTCCACGTCGAAAGATCGCCTGGCGACATTCTCGACACGCGGATCGTGGATAGCAGTGGCAGCGCCTGGGCAGGGAATCACGAGCACTATTCCAGGTGGAAAGTATGGTGTTTGGAGTGGCACTTCCATGGCGGCGCCGCTGGTTGCAGCGGAGGCGGCGTTGATACACGCGCAGTTCCCGAAAGCCCGTGGGCGCGACATCACCGAGCATATTGAGGAGACGGGAAGGCGTATCGACGGTCAGGTAGACGTGCGTGTCGATTTCTACAGGGCGTTGAGCACAGCCCCAGATTAAAAAGTGTTACACGGTGGGACACTTTTGCTATTCAGTGTCTCACCTGTAAACACTTTCGGGGCGGTATTTCTTACGCAGATTCCGGCACTGTGAGATCGGTCGAACTATCCCACAATCGATCGCAGGTCGGAAAATTATGACGGAACCGGCAGATTCAGCCGCGCTTTGGGACGACTTAAAAAAACTGATCAGGGATGTGGTTGAAGAGATGAACCGGCTTGAGGAGTTCAGGACCAAGACCGGTGGACTTGATTATCAACTCAGCGAAACGGATTCAATAGTCGTTACCAAGCAAACACTCCCACGAATCGCTATAACTATCTCTCATCGCCCGGACGCGCTGGAAGTTGAAGCCAGTATGGTCGGTGGAGACACCGAACCCATTGCCGGGCAGGAAACTTTGGCGGTCGAGATCGGCGAGAGTGATCCGTCCTTTCGGAACGAAACAGGCGAAGTCTTTACTATCGAAGAGACTGTCTACTACATCCTGCGTCCCTTCCTTCATTTCAACAGCGTCGCTTCCCGATCCGCAGCCCGGCAAAAGTAGGATTATTGAACCACTGAGACACAGAGACATAGAGAAGTGAAAAGGGCGCGAGAAGGTCTCGCGCCCTTTAGTTTTTACTCAGTGAGGCCCGCGTTATTGTGGCGGAACTGTGAGAGCCTCGACGTTGACGAAGAACCGGAATTGTCCGGGAGTCTGTACGCCGAGATTGAATTCGACAACAGTGCTTGCGCCATTGGCGAGCGGAGCAGTTGTCGTGATTACGCCTTCCGCCAGACTCGAGTTGAGTCCGCCGCCGTTAGCCTGCGCGGCAGGAGTCTGCAAGGTCAACGCCTGACCAGTCACGGAAGTTGTGTCCGTAAGCGTGATCGTCTGCGTCGGGGAATTCAGGACACGAAGATCGGCCTGGCCCGGAGGCAGTGGCGCTCCTGTCAGCGTGGTGATCGCCACAATGCGATACCGCAAAGCGACGATTGGCAGTCCGGTGTTGTTGGTAAATCTGCGCCGGATCTTGAGTGTGCCATTTGCGCCGTTGGTTACCGGAGTCAAATCGCGAACTCGATTCGGTGCCGCCGACGCCGGCTGTAATGGATCGATAATCGTGGCGGGCATCGCTGCATTATGTTCGATTGGAGCACTCGTGGTCGTATACGCAGTCATGGTTGGACCACGCTGCGGCCCAGGCGCACCAAGACTCGAAGCTACGCCATTGAGCACCGCTGCTGTTGTATCGACGAGCGCAAAGTCCACCGCATTGTTGTTGGTGTCCTGTGGGTGTCCATTGGCCAGCAAGCGGCCCCAGCTATGTTGACCAGCCGTGGTAATACCGGCAGCCGGGGAAAGGCCAGTTCCTTCCTTGTAGTCAGCGGCCGTGACCGAACTGTAGCCGACTGAATCCAGGCGGTTCGCCGTTAATGCCGCAGCCGTCGAAAACACTGCGAGTCCGACGTCATCTGGAAGGAAACCGACTGTAGCCGAAGCCGGATTGACAGAAACGTTTTCGCTTCCGCTAGCTGTGATTCCGGTTCCGGTCGGGTAAGTGCTAAGACTGTAAGTATTACCTGCCGGACTCGGCGTCGTAGGTTGCGTCGAGATCAGGAAATATCCGCGCGGTGGTAACGCGAGCGGACCTGCCGTCGACAGCGTTTGTGGTAACACGAGGAACGTGGTCTCGGCCGCGCCTTGTGCACCAGCGAAACGCCAGCCTGCACCGGTTGGCGAAGTCGGATCGGCCCCAGGAATCGCGTCGATGATCGTGATGTTCTGATCGGTGTTGTTGTAGATCTCGATAAACTCGTCGGCACTACCGTCCGAACCCGGAGGTGTCGTTCCAGCGCCA
>DATNJO010000092.1:0-4926 GCA_035603895.1 Pyrinomonadaceae bacterium | reverse complement strand
CCTGACTGCGCGCGAACTACTCGAATACTGCGGGGAACTGTTTGGCTTTCCCGCCGCCGAACGACGCAAACGCGCCGCGGACCTGCTTGCGCGCGTCAACCTCGACGAAAAGCGTTGGGACACGCAGTTGCGAAAGTTTTCCAAAGGAATGCTTCAGCGCGTCGGCTTGGCCCAATCACTCGTTAACGATCCGGAGATCGTTTTTCTTGATGAACCGATGAGCGGTCTGGATCCTGTCGGACGAAGAGAAGTGCGCGACCTGATCGCGTCGTTGCGCGACGACGGGAAAACAGTCTTCATGTGTTCGCACATTCTTTCGGATATCGAGGTGCTTTGCGATCGCGTCGCGATTCTGAAACGCGGGCGGTTGGCCCAAGTGGGCTTTCTTGATGAGCTGCGGCAGCGTCCGGACGACCCGCATCAGATGGAAGTGATGGCCACTGGTGCGGATGCTGCAACGTTGAAACAGTATCTGCCCGACGGCGCAATTACTCCGACGCCGAGCGGTCTGCGAATCGAGATCTCTGCCGAGAATGAGATTGAGTGCGTGCTGGCTGCTTTGCGGAAAGCAGGTGGTAAGGTGGTGTCGGTCCAGCCGATCAAACAGTCGTTGGAAGAGCTTTTTCTGGAATAGGTCCTATTGGTCCTATCTTCTTTGTCCTATTCCTTGAACTTCACCGCCGCGACTTCCATCTTGATGTTCGCGCGGTCGTCGGTGTCTTTCATTCCCTCCAACAACACCGACACCCGCATCGTCTTGTTCGGCGCGAGCTCGGCCTGACGTGTCGGAATCATTATTACCGTCTTTTCCTTCACCGGTTGGCCCTGGTGGTCCACCACGGCGCCTCTGATCTCCAAACCGACCAGTGTTTTGTTGCTCAGATTGCGCACCGTCGTGCTCAAACTCATGACGGTATCGCCGAGCGGGCGCTTCGCTTCTGTTGCTTCCGGGTCGTCGAGCACGATCTGCGTCTTGTACTGCTCGAACTCCTGCGAGCCCGCGCGGATCGCGCCTTCGAGTCTCGGGTCGCCGGTGCCGCCCGAGCCTCCTACTTGAAAGAGCAGAAAAAAGAAGAGTGCAATGACTACCGCCGCGGCCACGGCGATAACGATGATTAGCGTTCTACGCGACTCGAGTTCTTCGAGACGGCGGTCCTGAGCTGCCATAATGGGACAAATTCTACTTGCCAAGCTCGTGGACAATCAATTCTTCCAGCTCATTAAAATCGATCGGCTTGGTAATGTAACTATTGCAGCCCGCCTCGAGCGCTTCGGCGAGAAAGTCGGAAGTGTCATGCGCAGACACGGCAATGATAGGTGTTTTCTGGCATTTAGGCAGCTTGCGAATCAGGCGCGTGGCCGCCAAGCCGTCGATCATCGGCAGACTCAGATCCATCAGAATTAGACCAGGCGACTCCGCTTCGGCGACCCTGACGGCCTCTTCCCCGTTCGTGGCTTCCACCACGCGATAACCACTCATCTCCAACAAACGCCTCATCATAAAGCGGTTGTCTTCGGTGTCCTCGACCAGTAATACGGTTACGTCCTCGTCCTGACTTGTCATTCGATTTCGGTGCTCCACGATCAGGTCAAAATCGCGGCTGACCTCGCCCGAGTCCTTCCAAGTTGTTGATTTTACTGTATCACTAGAATACGCGCGCCTTTTTTGTTAACATCCCGCATCGAAACGCAACACCCAAGGATCTACGGCCAGCGGTCAAATAGTACACTCGGGCTGGTTGTGAGTTCCCCTCCCCCGGTGGCCCCCAAGAAAGAGTTTGTAGAGCGACGACGCGTCCGATGAAGGTATCAATGTCGAAAATGGAAGACAGTGAAACGCTTCAAGACCTCGGGCGAGCTTCCATTCAAATCGTTCATGATCTCAAAAACCAGCTCAATGGTCTCAAACTCTATGCCACGTTCCTCCGCCGCCGGATCGAGAAGGGGGAACGGCCGGAGGACGAGCGGGAAACGATCGCGAAGTTAATGGCGGGATTAGACCGTGCGGCGAGTGATTTGGCAACTATCGTCGAATACGGGCGGAAGATTGAGTTGAAAAAGCAGCCGGGGTTTGAAGTGCAGAAGGTGTTACGAACGGTTTGTTCGACCTTCGACGGCGCGGGAAATGAAATTGTCGTGGATTCGAGCTCAGATTCACTTCAAGGCAGTTTCGATCCCTTGAAACTGACTGACGCGTTCAAATGGATCTCCGCTGCGGCTATTAAGAACCGCCTGCCAAACGGCGACGGACTGGAAGCGAAACCGGTTTTAGTAAAAGTAGCTGCGGTTGATAATCAAGGCGCAATCATTGAATGGTCCGGTTTACGCAAAATCGACCACGATCCGTTTCATTCGTTTGTCGGTAGTGAAGAGATCAGACTGGCGTTAGCGGCAAAAATTATCGAGGCTCACGGCGGGTCGGCAAAACTCGCGGAAGATCGTTTTGTGGTGGAACTTCCGCTTTCAGAATAGTCCCCGATTAATAATCGGTTCTTTTGAAGGAGCAAAATTGATGGGCCCTCAAGGCGTGGCGACTTCCAGAGAGGAGAATAAGGTGGAAAACAAAGAGGTGCGGGTTCTTGTTGTGGACGACGAGCCAACGATGGCGGATTCTCTGCGGCAGAATTTTGTTGAAGAAGGTTATTCGGTAGATACCGCAGCTACCGGAGCGGCGGCCATCGAACTCTTCGATCAAGGTGGACATCATCTGGCGATCTGCGATTTGCAGTTGCCGGACATGGATGGGCTTGAAGTGTTGCGCCACATGAAAGACGCGCGGCCAACAACGGAAGTGATCGTCGTCACTGGCTATGGCTCGGTGCAGAAGGCTGTTGAAGCAACGAAGGCCGGGGCCTTCTTCTTCGTCGAAAAGCCTTTTGACTTTGAAGAGCTGCAACTGCTTGTCGACAAGGCGCTCGAACGCCGCGAGCTCGTTGCCGAAACGGCAAACATGCGGCGCCAACTCTCAACTCGTGCCGAGTATTTCAACATCATCGGCTCGTCAAAACCGATGCAAATGATCTACGAGACGATTGAATCGGTTGCTAAGTCAGATGCTAACGTTTTGATCGTTGGCGAGTCGGGCACCGGCAAGGAGTTGATTGCAAACGCGATTCACTATCAGTCGCTCCGTTCGAAGAAACCGTTCATCAAAGTGAATTGCGCTGCGTTGCCCAAAGAACTGATCGAGTCGGAATTGTTTGGACATACGAAAGGCGCGTTCACTGGCGCGCACGCGGACAAAGAAGGTTTGGTCCAACACGCCGCGGGCGGCTCGTTGATGCTCGACGAAATTGCCGAGATGCCGATCGAGTTGCAACCGAAACTCCTGCGCGTGTTGCAGGAAAGAAGCTATCGCAAGATCGGTTCGGAAAAGACTTACGCTGTTGACTTCCGGCTCGTGTGTTCGACCAATCGTCCGCCAGCCGACGCGATTCGCGACGGACTGCTGCGCGACGACCTCTTCTATCGCATCTCGACGATCACGATTCACGTGCCACCGCTGCGCGAGCGCAATGAAGACATTCAACTTTTGACTGAGCATTTCCTCCACATGTATGCTCAAAAATACGAACGTCCGATCACGGGTGTTTCGCAGGCTGCTTATCAACGTTTGTTTAGTCATGCCTGGCCCGGCAACGTACGCGAGTTGCAGAACGTGATCGAGCGTGCAGTGTTGCTGGCGAAAGACAAACAGATCGAACCGATCGATCTGCCTTTCGACAACGGCACGGTGCCGGAAGGCACGTCAGCCAACGTTCAGTGGGACGTTCCACCAAACATGACGCTGGAAGACATCGAGCGGCTCGTGATCGAACGCACGCTCCAGCGCACGGGTGGAAACAAGCAGGCGGCGGCGAATCTGTTGGGCATCTACCGGCCGCGCCTGTACAGCAAGATCAGAAAATACAATATCGATGTACCGTCGTTGGTCTCAGCATAAGCAAAGTAATCCACAGATTACAGAGACTTTTTCTGCGTAATCTGTGGATTGGCTTTACTCGTCCCTTGAATGTCTACCCGCTTATCCCTCTCTTCCAATAGCATCCGCCTGCGCGGACTCGACGCGCTGCGCGGGATGGCTGCTATGGCGATCGTTCTCTATCACGCGACCGATCAGAGCCAGGCGGCTCTCCCAAACAACCTGTTCTACTATCCCGCGCGACTGGTCCAACTTGCGAGCTCGCAAACATACATCAGCGTCTTTCTGTTCTTTGTGATCTCCGGCTTCTGCATTCACCTGCAATGGGCGCGCGCTCGTGCCGCGGGTGAAGAGCCGCGGATAAAGTTCGGCGCATTCTGGAAACGCCGCATCCGGCGGTTGTATCCACCTTACGTCATTGCGCTCGCGCTTTATCTGTTGCTCACCGCGTGGACCATTGGTCTCGACGTGACGCGCTTCTTTGTGTACGACATCGGCCTGCACTTGCTGATGCTTCACAACCTCGACTGGCAGACGGCCTATTCCATCAACGGTATTTTCTGGACGCTCGCGATCGAGGAACAACTTTACCTTGCTTACTTTCTATTGCTGTTCATACGCGTTCGCTGGGGTTGGACTGTAACGCTCACGGTGTGCCTGCTGGCGCGAGCCGGTTGGATGTTGCTGAGTCACGTCGTGTGGCTGAAGACGGGATTCGGTCTTCCCGTACCTGAATCCGCGGCCGCGCACTGGTTTACGTGGGCACTCGGTGCAGTTGCCGTCGAAGCGATGTTCGGCCTCGTAAAACTTCCGAACTGGGCGCGCGATCTGCGCGTGGCGACGGTGCTAATCATTCCCGCTTCGATCATCTCGGCGTACCTGTCGGTGATTCCAAAAGACACGCCGCTTCACGACGTGAGCTGGTTTTTGATTCACCCGTTGTGGGGGCTTGGTTTCTTTATCGTCGTCAATCGCGTCGTGGTTTCGGAACAGAGTTGGATACG
>DATNJO010000091.1:0-2287 GCA_035603895.1 Pyrinomonadaceae bacterium | reverse complement strand
CGTTTCAGTTGAACTTGCCAATCACGCCGATTACTGACTTGCGAGTTCACAAGGGAAACCTGATCGCTGCGACGTCGGGAAGATCGTTCTGGATCCTCGACGATCTGAGTTTGATTCGGCAGTACAAAGGGAACGTCAACTCGTTTGCGCTCTACCGGCCTGACAACGCTTACCTCGTAAACGGCGGCAGCGAGTTGGACCAGACAAGCGACGAGTTCACGGGCGCGAGTATGTTCAGGGGTGTGAATCCCTCGACCGGCGTGGTTGTTTATTACCAACTTCCCGAACTCAAAAAAGACGACGAGATCACGATGGAGATCAAAGACTCCGCTGGTAACGTCGTGCGCAGCTTCACGTCGAAAGCTGACGAGAAGTTTATTCGCTACGACTCTGGTCCACGGCCGAATCCGACGTTGACGAAAGCGAAAGGGTTGAACCGGTTCGTGTGGGACATGCGTTATGCGTCGATGGTGGGTGTTCCGCACGTGCGCATCGAAGGCGGTTTCAACGGACACAAGGCGATACCGGGCAAGTACAGTATCACTTTGAAAACGCCAACCCAGACGCTCACGACCGATGCCGAGATTCTCGCGAACCCACTCTATCCAACCGACGCGGCGACGTACGCGGAATATCACCGGATGATGTCGAGCATGGAAGCCGAGTTAACAAACATGCACCGGCTCGTGAACAACCTGTTCGAAAAGCAGAAACAGTTGGAATCGTTGCTGAATTCTCTTCCGGCGGGCGAGAAGTATGCGGCGATCAAGAAAGACGGCGACGCGTTGGTAAAGAAGATGAAGGCATGGGATGAAGATATGGTCCAGCGTAAGTCGAAGGCTTACGACGACGTGGAAAACTTCCCAAACAAGTTCACAGCGAATTATCTGTTCATGATCAATGCGACGGAGAGTGACATTCCGCGCGTGAATCAACCTTCGCTGGATCGTAAGCGCGAGTTAGACGCGCAGTGGGCCACGTTGAAAGCTCGCCACGATGAAATTGTTAGTCGCGATCTCCCGGCGCTAAACAAGAAGCTGTTTGACGCCGGTGTCGGAGCAATATGGGCCACGGATTAACACGGGTCTGTGGCTCTACTCACTTCGTAGCGCAACGATTGGATTGACGCGTGTTGCTCGGCGTGCCGGGAGAAGGCACGCCAGCAACGCTACGGCCAGCAACACAATCGAAACACCCGCGAAGGTCAGCGGGTCTTTTGGTGAAACTCCGTAAAGCAACCCGGCGATCACGCGCGACAACGCAAACGCACTAACCAAACCGATAACGATACCAATCAACGTCATCGTCATTCCCTGCCGGATGACCAGCCGCAACACGTCGGCGCGTTTGGCGCCGAGCGCCATGCGAATACCGATTTCGTGAGTGCGCCAACTAACCGAATAACTCATAACGCCGTAAAGCCCGACTGCCGCGAGTACAAGCGCAACACTCGCGAAGATTCCGAGCAGCAACATGTTGAACCGGCGCGGTGCGACTGAAGTGCCTAACAGTTCTTCGAGAGTTTGTGCGCGCCAGATGATCTGGTTTGGATCGAAGGCTTTCACTTCAGCGCGCGCGGCCTGCGTGAGTTGTGACGCATCACTGGCTTCAGTTCGAATCACGAGATTGAGACGCCGCTCCGGCCGCTGCACGTGCGAAACATAAAGCTCCGGCTCGGCAGCTACGTCGAGACCGTTGCGTTTGATGTCGGCAACGACACCGACGATCTCGCGTGCAGTTTTGTCAGGACCGTCGAAAACAATTCGTCTGCCGATTGCGTCTTCGTTCGGAAAGTAACGCTTCGCGAAAGCATCGCTGACCACCATCACTTCGGGCACGCCTTCCGTGTCCTGATTCGTGAACACGCGGCCACGCTGCACCGCGATATTCATCGTGCGAAAGTAATCACTGCCAACAACAGTGTAATCAGCGGTGGGTTCTTCACCCGGTTTGTTCGGCGGCCGTCCTTCGATTTGGAAACTCAGCTCGACGTCAAAATCGGTTAGCGGAACATTGCTCGTGACGGAAACATCGCGCACACCCGGAAGCGTTTTCATTCTTCCAATCAGTTGTTCGAACGTCGCTGAGCGCTGCTCGGGTGTGGTGTACTTCGCTCTGCTCAACGGGATGTCCAGTGCGAGCACGCCGCGCGGATCGAAGCCCGCGTCGGTTCGCAATAAACGCCAGAAGCTATTAATCAAGAGTCCCGCACCAACGAGCAGCATCAATGATAGTGCGACTTCCGACACGATTAGCGCACTGCGTATCCGGTTGCGTCCGCCGTGTG
>DATNJO010000090.1:0-2519 GCA_035603895.1 Pyrinomonadaceae bacterium | reverse complement strand
CGCAGGCGAGAGCATTTCAAATCTCCTGATGGAAGATCGGCGAGTCGGCTGCTACGATGTCCGCGACAAGTATAACGTTTGCCCCCGCATCTGGCTTCCACTAAAATCCAAGTCTGTACTAGTTCCCCAATGCGATCCCTTTTGCTGGCAGTTTTAGCGGCCTATCTCATCGCCGCCATCCATTCCATCCTGGCGTTTATAAATAAACGCCGGTCGGTGCAGCGTGTCGCCGAGTGGGCGACCGTCATCGGTTTCATCCTGCACACCGCCGCTCTCGGAGCCGACTGGGTCATCGACGGCCACTATCCATTGTTCTCGCTGCGAGAAGCGCTCTCGTTTCTGGCGTGGGCGCTGGTGCCGGTCTACGCAGCGGTCCTCTATCGCTATCGGGCGCAAGCCGTCGGTGCGTTCACCATGCCGTTGATTTCGGTGCTGACGTTTGTCTCGCTGCTGATCGCGCCTGGGCCAAGCGACGCTCCAGCGTCGTTCTCAGCGACACGTCTTTTCCCAATTCACACAACGTTGGTGATCTTCGCTTACGCCGCATTCTTCATTGTCTTCATGGCGAGCGTGATGTACCTGCTTCAGGAACGTGAACTGAAACTCAAAACGTTCGGCGCCATCTTTCATCGTCTACCGGCGCTCACGACGATCAACGAGATCGCTACAAACGCCGCCGTGGTTGGACTGACACTGCTGACACTCGGCATCGCGACGGGAATGTTCTGGTCGCAAACCCGTTATGGACGTATGTGGCACAACGATCCGAAAGAGATCTTCGCGGTGCTGACGTGGTTACTCTATCTCGTGCTCATCATCTATCGCTCGAGTGCGAGCTGGCGTGGGCGCAGAGCGGCGTGGCTCGGCGTCGTTGGTTTTGCCCTGGTCCTCTGCACCCTGTTCGGTACGCGTTATCTTGGTGGGTATCACGTGTTTGGTTGAAACTGATGTCGATCATCCTTGTCGGAGTAAATCACAAGACCGCTCCGGTTGAGATTCGCGAGCGGTTCGCTTTCAACGATGAAGCGTGCGCAAATGGACTGCGCCGCCTCGTCGACGGCGAAGTGGTGCGAGAAGGATTGATCGTTTCAACGTGCAACCGCGTGGAGATTCTGAGCGCAACGACGCCGGAGCAGATGGAGATTAGCGCCGGAAAGTTAGCTCAGTTTCTCGACACCGCAGGCGAATTGCCTGCCGGATATCTGAATAGCTATATCTATCGTCACACGGACGAAGACGCAGTTCGTCACCTGTTTCGCGTTGCGTCGTCGCTCGACTCGATGGTCGTGGGCGAACCGCAGGTGCTGGGTCAGGTGCGGCGCGCGTATTCAGTGGCGGTCGAAGCAGGCACTGCCGGGCGAGTGCTGAACCGGCTCGTGCACCACACGTTTCGCGTTGCGAAGCGAGTCAGAAACGAGACCGGGATTGCCGCGAATGCGGTGTCGATCAGTTACATGGCGGTCGAACTCGGTAAGAAGATATTTGATTCACTGAAGGGCTCTACAGTGTTGCTGATCGGAGCCGGCGAGATGGCTGAACTTTCGGCGCGGCATCTGGTGAATGCAGGCGCTTCACGCGTGGTGATTGTGAATCGCACGGAAGAAACCGCACGTCAGATCGCTGATGAGTTTGGCGCGGTGACGATGTCGTTTGAACGATTGGACCAGGCGTTGTCAGAAGCGGATGTTGTTATCTGTTCGACCGGCGCGCCATCGTATGTGTTAACTGAATCACAGGCGCGCCGCGCATTAGCACGAAAGCGCAACCGTCCGACCTGCATGATCGATATCAGCGTGCCGCGGAACATCGATCCCGCTGTCGCAAAAGTTCCTAACGTCTTCCTGTTTGATATCGACGATCTCGAGTCGGTTATCACTTCAAACATTCGCGAGCGTGAACGCGAGGCTGAACGAGCCGAGTTGATCGTGCAATCGGAAGTGATGCAGTTTCAGCAGACGTTGCGGCTGATGGACATTGGCCCAACGATCGGCGCGATGCGCGAGAAGTTTCAGGAAGTGGCACGTGCGGAGATGGCGCGGCAGCGAAAACGTCTCGGAGTGTTGACGACAGAACAGGAGACTGCGATCGAGGCGTTGCTGCTCTCGACGGTGAACAAGATTTCACATCCGATCCTCAATCAGATGCGCCAGTTTTACGAGAGCACTGAACCCGAATCGGATTCAGCCGAAAAGGACATCTTCAAACTCGAGGAGTAATGCGCTTATGTCTCCTCGACTAGTAATCGGCTCACGCGGCTCCCGTCTTGCTCTCTGGCAAGCCGAACAAGCAAAAGCTCGCCTGATTGATTTAAATCCGGGTTTCGACATCCAGATTGACGTGATAAAGACCACGGGCGATGTAAAGCCCGATCCCTTGTCAGTGATCGGCGGCAAGGGCGTGTTCACGAAAGAGCTGGAAGAAGCCCTGCTCGACAAACGCATCGACCTCGCCGTTCATTCCCTCAAAGATCTTCCCACAATACTGCCCGAGCAACTCTCGATCAGCGCTATATGCGAACG
>DATNJO010000089.1:0-3075 GCA_035603895.1 Pyrinomonadaceae bacterium | reverse complement strand
GTCAGGGTCAACACGTGCTCGACAAGATTCGCAAGCTGGTCGGCGAATTGAATGGCAAAACGATCGCGGTGCTCGGTCTCGCTTTCAAACCCGAGACCGACGACATGCGCGAAGCTCCGGCAATCGGGATCATTCATAGCCTGATCGCTGACGGCGCCAAAGTGCGCGCGTACGATCCGGTGGCGATGGATGAGGCGAAAAAGATTCTTTCAGAGATTGAGTATGCCGACGACGAATACGCGGCTGTGAGCGGCGCGGATGCGCTCGTGTTTGTTACGGAGTGGAACCAGTTTCGCGCTCTCGACCTGGCCCGCATTCGCGATTTGATGACCACGCCGAAGGTTGCGGACCTGCGCAACATTTACGATCCGGAAGATATGAAGGAGCTCGGTTTTGAGTACGTGGGTGTAGGCCGATAAACGATGTCATTAACGGGAACTGTTGTTGTCACAGGTGGTGCAGGTTTCATTGGTTCACACATCGCTTCCGCGCTGAGCACCAGCGGCGCGCGCGTCAGAGTGCTTGACGATCTCTCGACCGGACATCGCGAGAACATCGAAGAGATCGGCGGCGATATAGATTTCATCGAAGGCAGCGTCGCCGATGAGAAAGTTCTGAAGAAAGCACTCGACGGCGCCGAACTCGTTTTTCACGAAGCGGCAATTCCTTCTGTCCCGCGCTCCGTTGCCGAGCCTGTCCAAACACATATCGCTTCGGTGGACGGTACGTTTTCGTTACTGCTTGCGGCTCGCGATCAAAAGGTGCGGCGCGTGGTCTACGCTGCCTCGAGTTCTGCTTACGGCGATCAACCGACACTGCCCAAGTCTGAGGGGATGTCGCCGGATCCGTTATCGCCTTACGCGGTGGCAAAACTCGTCGGCGAGTATTACTGCCAGGTGTTCACGCGAGTTTATGGCCTCGAAACTGTTTCGTTGCGTTACTTCAACGTGTTTGGACCGCGGCAGGATCCGGGTTCGCAGTACTCCGGCGTGGTTTCGCGTTTCATTAGTTGCTTGCTGGGTAACGAACGTCCGGTGATTTACGGCGACGGCGAACAGTCGCGCGACTTCACCTACATAGAGAATGTAGTCGCGGCGAATCTGAGTGCGGCGAGCAGCACGGGCGCGGTTGGAAAAGTCATCAACGTCGCGAACGGCGCGCGCATAACGTTGAATGAACTGCTGGCCGAGTTGAAAGATTTGACTGGAAAGCAGGAAGTGACTGCCGAATATCTCGAGCCGCGCGTTGGCGATGTGCGTCACAGTCTGGCTGACATCACGATGGCGCGTGAACTTCTCGGTTACCAATCAAAAGTCGATCTTCGCGAAGGACTACAACGAACGCTCGATTGGTGGAAAACCAGCCGCTTCGCCCTCAATCCCTAGTGGAGCGCGGGCGGCTCGCCCGCAGCTCAAACTCACGCATAGTATGGTCCTTGCGGGCGAGCCGCCCGCGCTCCGGTGAGTTAGGCACTAACAGCCTGTTCAAAAAGCTGCTTCAGCGCCTCTTCGTATGGCGCGCGAGCCACGCCTTTGTCCGTGATGATTGCCGTGATCAGATGATTCGGCGTCACGTCGAACGCGGGATTGTGAACGCTGATGCCATCGGGCGCTAGTTGATACTCGCGAATGTGCGTGATTTCCTTTTCATCACGCTCTTCAATCGGAATCTCTTCGCCTGACTTCAACTTCAGATCGAGCGTGGTCAATGGCGCCGCGACGTAAAACGGAATGTTGTGCTCGCGTGCCAGGACCGCGACCATGTAGGTTCCGATCTTGTTAGCCGTATCGCCGTTGGCAGCGATTCGATCCGCGCCGACGACCACCGCGTCGACTTTTCCACTCTTCATCACGTGCCCGGCCATGTTGTCCGTGATGACTGTGACTGGTATCTCGTCCTTCGCCAGTTCCCAGGCGGTGAGTCGCAAACCTTGAAGAAACGGGCGCGTTTCGTCTGCGATGACGGCGATTTTCTTTCCGGAATCACGAGCGCCACGGATGACGCCGAGTGCGGTGCCGTAATCGCCGGCCGTTGCTAGTGCGCCTGCGTTGCAATGCGTTAGAACTGTGGCGCCGTCGGGAATAAGTGGACCACCAAACTTGCCGATGGCTCGGTTGGCGGTGATGTCTTCGTCGAAAATCGCGAGCGCTTCCGCAACGAGTATTTTCTTGATCTCTTCGACGTCGTTCTTCGCTTTAGCACGTTGGAAAGTGGCGCGCATGCGTTCGATGGCCCAAAAGAGATTTACGGCAGTGGGGCGCGTCTTGGCCATCACGTCGCAGATGTAGACCAGGTCGTCCTCGAGATCGGCGACCGACGTTCCCACCGACTGACTCGCGCCGAGCGCAATACCCATCGCCGCCGCCACGCCGATTGCGGGCGCGCCGCGAATCACCATCTTTCTGATGGCTTCCGCGACTTCGTCGTAAGAACGCAACATCAAGTAGGTTTCCTCGGCAGGCAACTTGCGCTGATCGAGCATGCTTACGCCATCTTTTGTCCATTCGACAGTTTTGATCATCGTGGACGCATCTTACTCTACTTTCGAGCCATAGATGAACAGCGAATTATGGTGTGTGGTAGACTCTGCCGTTGCCTCGACGACTGCAAATCTACGCGTTTTTGACTTTCCTGCTGCTTGCGAACGCAGTCGCGTGCACGCGGCCGCGAGAGGCGCCAGGTCCTTCAGCCACCCAACAACTCACTGACGATGCGGGGCGTAACGTCACGCTGCCCGCGCGCGTCGAACGCGTCATCACGCTCGCGCCGAATCTCACTGAGATCGTGTTTGCGATTGGCGCTGGTGACCGCGTCGTGGGAAACACGAGTTACTGCGATTATCCGCCTGAGGCCAGGAGCGTCGCGAAGGTCGGCGACACGCTGCATCCGAGTTTGGAACGGATCATTGCGTTGCGGCCGCAGGTGGTGCTCGTATCGACTGCCTCGCAGCTCGAAGTGTTCACGCAACAGCTTCAGAGTCAGAACATCGCTGTGTTCGTTACGGATCCTCACGATCTCGAGGGCGTGTTCAAGTCGATCGAGCAAATCGGGCGCATGATGGGCCAGGAACAGCAG
>DATNJO010000088.1:0-3865 GCA_035603895.1 Pyrinomonadaceae bacterium | reverse complement strand
AGTATCCACGAGATCGTGCGCAGGCACGAGACTCTACGGACCAGCTTCAGCATGGTCGATGGTCAACTCGTGCAGGTAATCGCCGACGACATTGATCTTGAGATTCGCTGGCGCGACCTTTCCCGGATGTCTGACTCGATGCAACAGGCGGAGATCAGGCAGCTCGCGTTTGTCGAAGGAAACCTTTTCTTCGATCTTGAGCGGGCGCCACTGCTGCGCGTGTGTTTGCTGCGCCTCAGTGCGGAAGAACACGTGTTGTTGTTCACGGTCCATCACATCATCTCTGACGGTTGGTCCATGGGAGTGCTGGTGCGGGAAGTGGTTGCACTGTATGAGACTTTTGCCGGCGGGACGGATGTTCCATTGCCGGAGCTGACAGTACAGTACGCCGATTATGCAGTTTGGCAGCGCGAGTGGTTACAGGGGTCGGTGCTGGAAGAGCAGATGTCTTACTGGCGGCAGCTGTTGGCGGGCGCACCTACGGTGTTGGAGTTGCCGACGGATCGGCCGCGGCCTGGCATGCAAAGCTTTGCCGGAACGCTACATCATTTTGAACTAAGTCGCGAGTTGAGTGAGCAACTGAATGCGCTGAGCCGGCGCGAAGGCGTGACGCTGTTCATGACATTGCTGGCTGCCTACCAAACGCTGCTTCACCGCTACACGAACCAAACAGATATCGTGGTGGGGACGCCCATTGCGAACCGTGCGCGTGGAGAGACGGAGGCGCTGATCGGGTTCTTCGTGAACATGCTGGTGATGCGAGCCGACGTCTCGGGAGATCCGACGTTCCGCGAGTTGCTGGAGCAAATAAAGGAAGTAAGTTTGGGCGCGTACGCGCACCAGGATGTACCGTTTGAGAAACTGGTGGAAGAGTTGCAGCCGGAGCGAAGTCTCAGTCACTCACCACTCTTCCAGGTCGAGTTTGTATTGCAGAATATGCCCGTGCCGGAACTGAAACTCTCCGGGCTAACGCTGAAGTCCATCAATCTCAATGTGGACACTACCCACTTCGACCTCTCGCTGATCATGCAGGAAGCGGAAGATGGTTTGAAAGGATGGGTCCAGTACAACACCGGTCTGTTTGATGGTTCGACCATCCAGCGTATGTGCGAGCACTTCACAACACTGCTGGACGCGATTGTCTCCACGCCCGAGTTGCGAGTGTCGCAAGTGCCGCTGCTGTCTGCCTCCGAATCCGCGCAATTGCTCGACCTTGCTCGCGGCCCGGCGATCGATTACCCGCGTGAGCTCACCATCCACGAAGCATTCGAGCAACAAAAGGCAGCGACTCCACGTCAAATCGCGGTTGTCAGTGATTTAGAGCAACTCACTTATGAGGAACTGGATCAGCGAGCGGCTGCTTTGGCGGCCCGCTTGCGCGGGCTGGGCGTGCAACCGGAAGCGATTGTCGGTGTGATGTTGGAACGCAGCGTGGAAATGATCGTCAGTCTCCTTGCGATTCTCAAGGCGGGTGGCGCCTACCTTCCGCTCGATTCGGAACTGCCCGCGGATCGGCTGGCGTTCATGTTGGATGATGCGAATGTTCAGGTGTTGTTGACGCAGGAACATCTTGTCGCAAAACTGCCAATGTGGGCGACAAACACGAGACAGGTCGTGCTGATCGATCCATACGGTATGTATCTCAACGCGGAGACTGACGAGCGTGTGGAGAGCGGAGCAACGGCTGCGAACCTCGCCTACGTCATCTATACTTCAGGTTCGACCGGACAGCCCAAGGCGGTCATGGTCCAACATCGCTCTCCGATCAACCTGCTCCAGGGATTGAAGCACACGGTTTACGCGCAACACAGCGCGTCAAAACTGCGCGCCAGCCTGAACGCTCCTCTCTCGTTTGACGCTTCAGTACAGCAACTGATTCTGTTGTTAGAGGGCTATACGCTCTACATCGTTCCGAATCACATCAGGGCAGACGGTCGAGCTTTACTCGACTTTCTGGCCGAACACAAGATTGACGTCTTCGATTGCACGCCCTCACAACTCGGACTGTTACTCTCCGCCGGCTTATTGCAGGAAGGGCTGGCCAGGCCGTCGCGGTATCTGGTGGCGGGCGAGGCAATGGAAGCGCCGATGTGGCAGACGCTTGCACAATCGTCGGATGCCGCGTTCTTCAACATCTATGGTCCAACTGAGTGTACCGTCGATACGACTGGAACTCAGGTCACAATTGACACGGCCATCCCGCACATCGGCACGCCGCTCGCCAATACACAAGTCTACCTGCTCGACCGCATTGGAGAACCTGTTCCAACTGGCGTCGCGGGCGAGATCTGCATCGGAGGTGAGGGGCTGGCACGGGGCTATCTCAATCGTGCCGACCTCACGGCGGAACGCTTTGTTCCGAATCGATTCTCCGTAGAGCCAGGAGCGAGGCTCTATCGCACAGGAGATCTCGCGCGCTACTCGCCCGACGGAAAACTCCAGTACGTCGGACGACTGGATCACCAGGTGAAAGTGCGCGGATTCCGGATCGAGTTGGGCGAAATCGAGAACGGGCTATTGCAGCACGCCTCTATTAAAGAGAGTGTCGTCGTGGTCAGAGAAGACGATGGCGACAAGCGGATTGTGTCCTACGTAGTGTTCGAGGAAGGAAGCGAAGTCACCAGCGAAGAGATCAAGGACCATTTGCGAGCACAACTGCCGGATTACATGGTGCCGCAGGTCATTGTCACACTCGAAGCAATACCTCTGACGAGGAACGGCAAAGTTGATCGCCGGGCATTGCCGGCGCCCGATTCCCGCGCTCGTGATATCGCGACGGATTACGTTGCACCTGCAACACCTGTCGAAGAGATGGTGGCGGGAATTTGGAGCGAGCTGTTTGGAATTGAACATATCGGGGTCAACGATAACTTCTTCGAGTTAGGCGGTCATTCACTCCTGGCAACGCAAGTCGTGGCGCGAGTGGAAGAAGTCTTATCGGTCAAGCTTCCGCTCCGTGACTTCTTCGAGGCGACGAGTATCAGGGCCCTGGCGAGGCTGATCGAGAGCGCATTGCGCGAGGAGCGGAGCCTGTCAGCACCGCCGATCACCAGGGTCGAGCGCGAAGGGGCGCAACTGCCCTTGTCGTTTGCGCAGCAGCGTCTCTGGCTGTCGGATCAGCTCGCTCCGGGTACTTCCATTTACAACGTACCCTCGGCGATGCGTCTCCAGGGTCGGTTGCACGTGGCGGCCATCGAGCAGAGCCTGGCCGAGTTGGAGAAGCGGCATGAAGTTTTGCGGACCACCTTCACCACGGGTTCGGACGGCCAGCAGGTACAGGTGATTCACCCACCGCGTGAGGAAGTGCTCACGCAAATCGATCTCAGCGCCCTATCTGAATTGGAGCGGCAGTACAAAGTTCATCAGTTTGTTATCGAGGAAACAGAAACTTCCTTCGATTTGACTAATGGACCAGTGTGGCGCGCTCGGCTTCTGCGTCTCAGTGACGAGGAACACATTCTTCTAGTCACGATGCATCACATCGTCAGCGATGGTTGGTCGATTGGCATAATGATGAGAGAAGTTGCCACGTTGTACGCGGCGCTTTCGCTGAGAGAGACGCCGGAGTTGCCGGAACTGCCGATTCAATATGCCGACTACTCGACGTGGCAACGGGCCTGGCTCCAGAACGAAACGCTCGAGGAGCACCTGTCTTACTGGTTGAAGCAGTTTGCCGTCATGCCGCGCGAGCTCGATCTGCCGACAGATTTCGAGCGTCCCGCGGTGCGGACGTACCGCGGAGCATCGCAGCCGGTCATTGTGTCGAAGCATCTGACTGCAATGCTGAAGGACTTGAGCCGGCGCGAAGGCGTGACACTTTTCATGACGCTGCTGGCCGGGTTTAATCTGCTCTTGCACCGGTACA
>DATNJO010000087.1:0-2978 GCA_035603895.1 Pyrinomonadaceae bacterium | reverse complement strand
CCCCCGAACTGGATCAGCGAATTCCAGCAAGCCCGCGCTTCCCTTCAGATAAGGATAGTAAGAATGGCTACGAAACTATATGTAGGAAACCTCTCGTTCCGTACTACGAGCGAGGAACTCCGCGAGGCTTTCGCGGCAGTTGGCACAGTGGAATCAGCTTCGGTGATTGAAGATCGGGAAACAGGACGATCACGCGGCTTTGCTTTTGTGGAAATGGCAACCCCTGAGGAGGCAGCAGCAGCTATCGAGGCATTTAACGGCAAGGACTTCGGCGGCCGCAATTTGACGGTCAATGAAGCCAAGCCGAGAACTGACCGTGGTGGCGGTGGCGGCCGTGGCGGTTACGGCGGCGGACGTGGCGGCGGTGGTGGTGGTCGTGGTGGTTACGGCGGCGGCCGTGATCGCGACAACGATCGTTACGAACGCGAACCGCGTTGGTAGTAACCAGCCACGGACTTACACAGACCGACACGGATTAAGCCAGTTAACTGTTTTGAACCCGTCCGTGTTACTTCGTGAAAGTCCGTGGCTATTTTCTTGCCTCTGGTTTGAGTTTCAGGCTCAACTTCTCAGTCCCGCGCACAACTTCAACCGCATACTCCTCGCCCGCTTTCATCTCGCCAAGTGCTGCCGTGTAATCGTAAACGTTTTTGATCTCGCGCGTTCCGATCTTCACGATTTTGTCTCCGGCTTTTAGTCCGGCTTTCGCGGCGGGTGAATCGTCGCGGACGCCGTCAATCAGCAGCCCGTCGTTGCTGTCGGCGTAGTTTGGAATTGTGCCGAGATAGACGCGGAAGCCGCCGGTGCGTGGCGCTGCGTCGGATTTTGCGGTGGTGTACGTCAAACGTTTGTCAGCGGCGTCGAGTTGATTAACGATGCGCGCGACCATTTTCAGAATGAGCGCTTCGTCGTCGTAGTTGATCTTTTCAAACGTGTCTGACGGTTTGTGATAGTCGTTGTGCGTGCCGGTCCAGAAGAAGAGCACGGGGATCTGTTTGATGTAGAACGAAGAATGATCGCTTGGGCCGAAGCCGTCTTCGTTGAGCGTGAGTTGAAACGATTTCTCCGTGTCCGCGGCCATGATGTCGCGCCACTCTTTCGCCGTGCCGACGCCGCCGATTACGAGGCGGCGATCTTTCATGCGGCCGATCATGTCCATGTTGATCATCGCGACGGTGTTGGCGAGCGGGAGCAACGGGTGATTGACGTAGTAGTTTGAACCGAGCAGACCTTCTTCTTCACCGCCGAAGGCCATGAACACGATGGTGCGCTTGGGTTTCGGGTTTTGTGCCGTGAACAGACGAGCAAGCTCGAGCACACCGGCGGTGCCTGAAGCGTTGTCGTCGGCGCCGTGATGGATGTCGCCGGAACTCGGCGCGAGGCTGCCTTCGCCGCCACGTCCGAGATGATCGTAATGGGCGCCGATGATGATGACGGACGTTTTGAGCTGCGGATCGGAGCCTTCGAGCATACCGACGACGTTGTAGGCCGGGACTTCGCTGCGAGCCACGTCGACTGAAAGAGATAACGTTCTTTCTCTTACAGGGATACGCGTGAGTAGAGCTTTAGTGATGGATGGGTTGATGACATCCCCGCCATCCGCACGAGATATTTCGACTGACTTCGTAGGAATCTTACGAATGTCCGCTCCCTCAGCATACTCCGCTAAGGACATGTGTGGCCCAGCAAGGATCTTCGACGCCGCGCTGCGTGATATCACCAATACCGGCAGTCCCGCTTCACCTGCATTGTCGTAGCTCAGGCGCGCCGTTTGGGTGGTTTTGAGGTTTTCTTCATCGGAAATGACTATTAGTGCGCCAACCCCGGCGTTGCGTGCAGCCGCGGCTTTGAACCGCAGGCTGGCGTATTGGTTAAAACGATTATGTGGACCTTGTCCCTCGGGCGTTCCGTCAAAAACTACGGCGACCTGGTTCTTGTTGAACTTACCGGCGTAATCGTTGTAGTTCAGTTCTGAAGCGCTGATGCCATAACCCGCAAATACAATCTCAGCGTTGTCCAAAGTCTGGTTGGACGAAAAGCCGAGTGGAACCCAATCCTCGCCAAGCAGAAGGCTCGCTTGATCGGCAGCGCTGTTTCGAACAGCGAGCGTGTTGCGTTTTCCGAGTTCAACCTTGCCAACGTACGGGAAGCTTTGGAGATAGCGATCCTGCGAATTGGCGGCTTTCTCGTTTAGTGGTTTCAGACCGAGACGTTTGAATTCTTTCGCGATGTAACGCGCGGCTTCAGTCGCGCCTTTCGTGCCGGTTCGGCGACCTTCGAGCGCTTCGGAAGCGAGATACTTAACGTCTTGTTGGATACGATCCGGCTGTTGGGCCAGGGCGCCCACGGCGAAGATCAGAAGGAAGGGGATCTTTAGAAAATTGATTTTCCTCATCGGTTCTTAATTCTCCACCCAGTCGGCGATAAAAACATTGGTTTCTCCGTCCGACTTAGCATTCCGATTTGAGGCGAACACGAGCTTTTTGCCATCTGGCGAAAACATCGGGAAGCCGTCAAACGTCTCGTTGAACGTGATGCGTTCCAAGCCCGTTCCGTCAGTGTTGATCTTGTAGAGATCGAAGTTTCGCCCGCGCGGATCGTCCATGTTCGACGCGAAGATGATCCGTTTGCCGTCCGGGAAAAAGTACGGACCAAAGTTGGCTTGGCCGTTGCTCGTGACCTGACGTTTGTTTGAACCGTCGGCATTCATCACCCAGATTTCGAGCGTCGTTGGACGAATCAGGTTCTGCTTCAGCAGCCCCGTGTAGTCGGCCTTTTGCGCGTCCGTCTGCGGATGATGCGCGCGATAGACGATCTGCTTGCCGTCGTAGGACCAGAATGGCCCACCGTCATAACCAAGCTGATCGGTCAAACGGCGCACGTTTTTGCCGTTGGCGTCCATCGTGTAGATATCAAGGTCGCCGTCGCGCATCGACGTGAAGACGAGTTTCTTACCGTCGAGAGTAATCGTGGTTTCC
>DATNJO010000086.1:0-2729 GCA_035603895.1 Pyrinomonadaceae bacterium | reverse complement strand
GGACGATCCCCGGACGAATTTGATCATTGACGACGCGAGAACGTACCTGCGCGTGACGCGTAATCGTTTCGACATCATCGTGAGCGAGCCGAGCCATCCGTGGGTTCCGGGTGTGGCGAATCTGTTTACGCAGGAGTTTTTCGAACTGGGCCGTTCGCGATTGAGCGAGCAGGGAATTTTCGTGCAGTGGGTGCAGATCTATCAGTTGTCGACGGAGAGTTTGCGTTCGGTGCTGGCGACGTATCACAAGGTGTTTCCGCACGTGCTCATGTTTCGTGTCGGTGGATCGAGCAACGGCAAGGACTTGCTGCTGGTTGGAAGTAATCAACCGCTGAGTATCGATCGCTTGCCGCAAAGATGCGATGATGAGCTGATGAGGAAAGAGCAAGCGCGCATTAATTTCAACTCTCGAACCGATCTTAAATCGTGGTTTGTGTGTGACGAGACAAAACTCGGACCGGCGGTAGCAGGGGCACGCATCAACACGGACGACAACATGCATATCGAAACGACTGTGCCGCGGGAGGCGTTTCGGCCGCTGATGCAGACGAATGCGGCGTGGGTGGAGGCGCTGGCCCGGTAAAGCTGGGCCACAAAGAAGCACAAGAAGCACAAGAAGCACAAGAGGCACAAATGTGTTAGCAAGTTCTTTGTGCTTCTTGTGCTTCTTTGTGGCTAAGTAAGCTGCGCAATGTGCTCGGCGGCGGTTTCGCCGCTGCGAATGCAATCGGGAATGCCGGTGCCGCGATAGGCGTTGCCGGCAAGTGTGAGGCCGGGTAAATCGCGTACGAGGTTTTCGATTGCCGCCACGCGATCGAGATGACCGACTTCGTATTGCGGCATCGAGTTTTGCCACTTGGAGATTTCTGTGAAAAGTGGCGTTCCCGTAATTCCTAACAACTCACGCAGATCGCCTTCCACGCGCTTTACGATCTCCGACTCTTCGAGTGCAAACGCCTCCGGCTGTAACGCGCCGCCGGCGAACGCGCGCAGCAGCACGTGATCGTCGGGCGCACGTCCCGGAAACTTCACGTTGCTGAAGGAGCATGCGATTAGGGAACGTTTCTCGACGAAAGGCACGACGAAACCAAAGCCATCCAGTGGATGTTGAATCGCGTTCCGGGGATAGGCGAAGTTGATCGTGGCGGTGGAGGCGTATTTGATTTGGTTGAGTTGTGCAGCGAGCGCAGGACTTGCGCTTGAAAGAAGTTGTGCTGCTGTGTAGGCGGGGACGGCTAAACAAATCGCGTCTGCTTCAAGCGTTTGGCCAGAGGAGAGTTGAATTGTCCAGCTAGAGGAGTTACGAAGAACTGATTGAACTCGAGTGTTCAGTTTGATTTCGATTTGCGAGAGGGCTTGTTCGAGGGCCCGCACCAGCACTTCCATGCCTCGGTCGAACGATAGAAACAGGTTGTAACGCGCGCCGCTGGTGCCACTCTGATCTGCCCTTTTTTGTGAACGCGCTTTGCGCAGCATCGCTAGAACCACACTGCGATGATCCCTCTCCATGTCGAGAAAGCGCGGCAGCGTCGCACGCAAACTGAGCGTCTCCGGATCGGCAGTGTAAATGCCACCGACCATCGGTTGGGCCATACGTTCGAGTGCTTCACGCCCCAATCGCCGCCGCACAAAACTCGACAGAGATTCGTCGGATAATCCGTTCGTGGTTCTCCGCGGCAAAACGAGATCGCCAGCCATCCGAACTTTCCCCGCGAGACTGAAAATATCCGTGGTTAGAAATGGCCATATTCGCGACGGTGCGAGTAGTTGAAAGCCCTCGGGCACGGGACGCAGGCGCCCGTTCCGAACAATGAAACTGCGCCGGTGATCAGGATTCGTTTCGATGAGTCGGGATTCGATTCCGAGACGTTTTGCGAGTGCGACTGCTTCTGGTTTCTCGGTGATGAAGGAATCGGGGCCGCGTTCGAGAAGGAAGCCCTCGCGCTCGTCCGTGAGTAGCGTTCCACCCAGCCGTGGCGACCCCTCGATCAGAGTTACGTGAATCGATTGGTTGAGCTCGGCGAGTCGATGTGCTGCCGCGAGACCCGAAATACCTCCGCCGATGACAACGACGCGGCGCACGATCACCTCCCCAAAAGACAACAGTCCGCGGGGCAAACGTCATGGACAGGCCCACGCGAGCCGAGAAAGCGAGGCGGTTCGTTTTGAAGGCGTTCGAGCATGAGCTCGCGAATCATTTTGATGAATGAAGGATGCGTTCCCGCAGTCGCCGCGCGGACCATCTTCATTCCCAGTTCCCGCGCGAGGTTCTGCGCTTCGAAGTCGAGGTCGTAAACAACCTCCATGTGGTCCGACACGAAACCGATCGGAGCCACCACGACAGCACTCGTCTCTTTTGCGTGAAGTTCTCGCAGGTACTCGTTTATGTCGGGCCCCAACCACGGCTGCGATGGCGAGCCGCTGCGGCTTTGGTAAACCACGCGCCAGCGATCGATTCCCAGAGCTTCAGCAATCAAGCCGCCCGCTTCTTCGAGTTGTGCGGCGTAGGCACACTGCGCGGCCATCGACTCCGGAATACTGTGTGCCGTAAAAACGAGTTCCGCCGGTTGATCGACCTGCGACCACGCTTCGCGAATGTGATCGACGTTCGCCTCGATAAACAACGGATGGTTGTAAAACGCCCGCAACTTTTCGACGCGCGGCGCGTCTGGTCCAACCTTCTCCTGCGCCACAGCAATGTTCTCGCGATATTGCCGGCAACTCGAATA
>DATNJO010000085.1:0-2897 GCA_035603895.1 Pyrinomonadaceae bacterium | reverse complement strand
AGTGCGAATGATTGTCGCTGGGGCGTTGATGTTCGCCGTCAACACAATTTTTGGCATCGCATTGATTTTGCCGTTGATGGTGTCGATGAACTGGCGGCTCACACTGCTGGCGTTTCTACCGTTCCCGCTCGTCACGCTGGTAACAAAGATCGTTTCCAAGAGCATTCACGACGAATCCACACGGGTTCAGGAATATTTCGGCACGGTCTCTAACCGGCTGCAAGAATCATTGGCCGGCGTGCGGGTGATTCGCGCTTACGTGCAGGAACGTGCGGAGATGGAAAATTTCAAGCGCGTTAATGCCGAACTCGTGCGGCGCAATGTGCGGCTCATCCACCTGAACTCTTTCTTTTCGCCGATAGTGCATTTCATCATCGGTATCTCGTTCGTGATCGGCGTCTGGTACGGCGGGCTACTCGTTTTAAGAGGTCAGTTGACGATTGGCCAACTGTTTCAGTTCATCCTCTATCTTGAATTTCTGACCTATCCGATGCTTCAGTTCGGCATCATCGTCAACTACTTCCAACGCGGGATGGCGTCGATGAATCGTCTGCACGAGGTGATGTCGATTGAACCGGCGATCGCCGGCGGAGCAGATGAGGTGCCGAAGATCAAAGGCGAGATCGAATTTCGGCATCTTTACTTCACTTATGCCGGATGCACAGAGCCTGTACTAAAGGATATCAACCTCCACATTCTCCCCGGACAAACAGTCGCTTTTGTTGGAAACGTCGGGTCGGGTAAATCGACGCTCGTGAGTCTTGTGCCTCGACTACTTGATGCCGCGCCGGGACAAATCCTGATTGATGGGCGGCCGATTCATTCCATTCCGCTTCAACAACTGCGTTCAGCTATCGGTTACGTTCCGCAGGAAACATTTCTCTTCAGCGAAACGATCTCGGCGAACATTGCTTTCGGTGCAGAGCACGAAGACTCGAGCGAAGTCGAGCAGGCGGCGATTGAAGCCGGCCTGACGGAGGACGTCGAAGCGTTCCCGAATGGGTTTGCGACAAGAGTGGGTGAGCGCGGCATCACGCTTTCCGGAGGTCAGAAACAGCGGACAGCGCTCGCGCGTGCTTTGATACGTCAGCCGCAGATACTCGTCATGGATGATTCGCTTTCCGCGGTTGACACACACACGGAAGCAAAAATTCTCGCGCAACTGCGACGCGTGAGGCGCAAGCGAACCAACCTGATCGTTTCGCACCGGATCTCGACGATCAAAGATGCGGATCTGATCGTCGTCCTCGAAGACGGTCAGATAGTTGAACGCGGCACGCACACCGAACTCCTCACGCGCGCCGGCCTCTACGCGCGGCTTTACGAAAAGCAAATGCTCGAACAGGAACTCACCGCGGCCTGATCAAATGCACGACGAGGATCAACTCAACAAGGCTTACGACGCTCGCTTGATGCGGCGTTTGCTCGGTTATTTGTGGCCTTACAAACGTTACGTTGTGGCCTCGCTGGTGCTGACGATGTTGGGCGGCGCCCTCGTAGTTGCGGGTCCACCTTTGGTAAAGGCCGCAGTCGATCTGTATCTGCTGCCCGATGCGACGCAGGTCACGTCAGGTTACACGCTGGTCATCAAACAGACTGCTGAAAGATTTGGTTTCGGCGGCAACGCGTCGTCAGGTGTTGCTTTTGTTGCTTTGTTACTGCTGCTCGCGAACGTTGCGGCGCTGCTCGTTCTCTACGCTGAGAACTTTGTGTTGCAGCGAATGGGTCAGCACGTGATGTTCGATTTGCGCAACCAGATCTTCGCGCACTTGCAACGTCTGCCGCTCCAGTTTTACGACCGTCATCCCGTTGGCCGTTTGATGACGCGGATGACCAACGACGTCGAAGCACTTAACGAACTGTTCAGCGCGGTCATTGTTTCTTTCTTCGGCGACCTGACGATGCTGCTTTACATCGTCTTCTGGATGTTTGTGCTTGATTGGCGGCTGGCCCTGGTGTCGTTGCTGATACTGCCGCCGATGGCGGTAATGACCGTCTGGTTCCGGCTTCGCTCGCGGAATGCTTTTCGATCTGTTCGCGTTCAGGTAGCGCGCATCAATACGTTTTTGCAGGAACGCCTCACAGGCATGTCAGTCGTGCAGTTGTTCAATCGAGAGCAGAGTGAGTTACAGAAATTCAAACACATCAATCGCGACCATCGCAACGCAAACGTCGATGCGATTTTCTACAACGCTGTTTTCTTCCCGGCGATTGAAATCATCGCGGCCAGTGGCATTGCGCTGATCGTTTGGTATGGCGGTGGCGGTGTCCTGCAAGGTTTGGTGACGCTCGGAACCGTCATCGCTTTCGTGCAGATGGCGCAGATGCTTTACGAGCCGATTGGCGATATGAGCGAGCGGTACAACCTGCTGCAATCGGCGATGTCCGCCGCGGAACGAATCTTTCAGTTGCTCGATGCGCCCGTCACGACGAAACCGGCAACAAAGCAACTCGCCACTGTCAGAGGGCACATTGAATTTCGCAACGTGTGGTTTGCCTATCACGATGAAGACTGGGTACTGAGAGATGTTTCGTTTGTGGTCCAGCCCGGCCAAAGCGTGGCGTTTGTCGGTCACACTGGAGCAGGCAAGACTACCATCACAAACCTTCTCCTGCGTTTTTACGAAATCCAGCGCGGCCAGGTGCTGCTTGACGGCATCGACATACGCGATCTCGACCCGGCAGAGCTACGAGCGTGTTTCAGCGTTGTGCCTCAGGACGTCTTCCTTTTCTCCGACGATATCTCCGCTAACATCCGGCTCGGCAACAATGGGATTAGCGACGAACATCTTCGCGAAGCCGCACGCCAGGTAAATGCCGATAGTTTCATCAATCGGTTGAGTAATCATTATTCGACTGACCTGCACGAGCGCGGCGCGGGGATCTCGGTGGGCCAA
>DATNJO010000084.1:0-8316 GCA_035603895.1 Pyrinomonadaceae bacterium | reverse complement strand
GGTAAATTTGATTTCAATCTCACCAGTAAACAGCAAGCGTTTCTCAGAACCAGCATCATTTACGATGTGATCACGCGTGAGCGTCAGTTCCCCGATACTCCGGCTCCGGCCATCTGGTCGCATCCGATGGGCATCGCCGCGGGTCACACGTGGACGATGACCAACAACATCGTCAATACGTTCCGCTATGGTTACACACGTGAAGCGTTCAGCCAGCAGGGCGATTCGGCGGACAACGCGATCAGTTTCCGGTTCGTGTTCTCGCCGTTTCAGTTCAGCCGAACTCTTACTCGCATCACGCCGGTGCATAACTTTACTGACGACTTGTCGTGGGTGAAAGGAAAGCACACCCTCGCTTTCGGCACTAACTTCCGTGCGATCTCCAACAAACGAGTATCGTTCGCTAACTCTTACGACGATGCGATCACGAATCCGTCGTTCTTCCTGGGTGGCGGTACCAGTATTTCCGACCCGATCGAGGAGGACTTCCCGATTCAGGGTTCGGCTGCCGGCGTGCAGAACGCAGTGACGGCCATCATCGGAAGATTTTCCCAGTACTCCGGGAACTTTATCTTCGATCGCGATGGCACTATTCAGCCCATCGGCACTCCCAGCGAACGTGAGTTTGCGACTCAGGAGTACGACTGGTACGGTCAGGACTCCTGGAAGATCACGCCGAACCTGACGCTCACCTACGGAATGCGTTACACACTCAGCAGACCGGTCTATGAGAAGAAGGGTTTCGAGGTCAGGACCGACATTCCGCTTTCGGAAGTGTTCGAGTTGCGCAAGGCCGCAGCACTACGCGGTGAAAACTTCGTGCAGCCGCTGACACTCGTCCTTTCAGGACCAGCGAACAATGCAGAGCCGCTTTATTCGTGGGACAGAAACAACTTCCAGCCACGCGTAGCCGTTGCCTGGTCTCCCTCTTTCGGAGATGGATTCCTGGGCAAGATCTTCGGCAGAAACCATCAGTCAGTATTTCGTGGTGGCTTTGCGATCACCAATGACTACTACGGCCAGCAACTCGCCGTCAGCTTTGACTTGAACAATACGCTCGGTTTCTCGTCGAGCGACGGTATTTCGGCTAACACCTATGACTTTTTTGACAGCCTTGCGCCGCTTTTCACCGGCCTGAACCAAAGCATCAGGACGTTGCCGAATATCACTACTCCGGGAAATATCAGTTTCCCGCGTACGCAACCCTTCAACAGCAATCCGGCATTCCAGTCAGCGCGTATCGAATCGACGTTGGACTCCGCCATCAAGGCGCCAATCAACTACTCGTGGAATTTCACCTACGAGCGTGAACTGCCGAAGGGTCTTGTAATTCAGACCTCTTACATCGGCAGGATGGCGCGCAATCTCATCGCCGCGCGCGACGTGATGGCACTCAACAATCTCGTCGATCCGAAGTCAGGAATGGATTGGTATACGGCGGCGGGTATGCTCGAGCAATTCCGCCGAGCCGGTACGCCGATCGACCAGATCCCGAACATTCCGTGGTTCCAGAATATGCTGCCGACCAGTCTCTTATTGGACGGTAACCCGGTGTCGTTTGCGCAGGCGATGGATGAAATCTACTTCGGAGCTTGCTGCGATGTTTTCCCGACTTACAACCTGTCGCAGACGCAGGCCGTGTATGCCGTGGCCTTGAACTTCTACGGCAACGACTGGACCGACACGCAGGACGTTATCGAAGATGGATTGGGACGAAACATCTTCTTCCATCCGCAGTATGGCGCCCTGTCGGCATTTAGCAGCATTGCCCGGTCGAACTATCACGCTGGAACGCTCAGCATTCGCGAGCGTCTTGGCCGTAGTTTGACGATGGACTTCAACTACACGCTGTCACATTCGATGGACGATGCTTCCGGTCTTCAGACCAGTGACGCGTTCGGTGGAGCGTTCATTCTCAATCCATTGCGGCAACACGACAACTTTGCCAATTCCGACTTCGACGTCCGGCACATCATCAATGCCAACGCCGTTTGGGAATTGCCGTTTGGCCGTGGCCGCCGGTACTTCTCCGGTGTCAACAAACTGGCGAATACGTTTCTCGGTGGTTGGCAAATGAGCGGTATCTTCCGTTGGAATTCAGGCTTGCCGATGTTCAGCCCATACGACGATGCGCGCTGGGCCACCAACTGGAATGCGCAGAGTAGCGGCGTCCGACTCAGGCCGATTGAGTCTTGTCCGACGCAAGGCGGCAAACTCTTCGGTAGCTGCCTGCTTGAAGCGTACAAGAGTTGGCGCGGGGCGTCCGCTGGTGAAACCGGCGATCGCAACGTCCTCCGTTTACCTGGCTACGTAAACCTCGACATGGGATTGAGCAAGTCGTTTGACATGCCCTGGAGCGAAACACAGAAACTTCAGATTCGCTTCGAGGTATTCAACGTCACCAATACGCAGCGGATGTTTGGCATGGACACCAGCCGCACGGGATTTGGTTTACAGCTCGATCCGGACCAGATCACTTCGGTTGACGATATTCCCAGCAACTGGTCGAACTTTACTTCGATCCAGGGACAACCGCGCGTGATGCAGGTCGGAGCTCGTTTCACTTTCTGAGCTTCACCTGGGGTTAACTTAAAAACGACGGGCTGGAGCTCAACGGCTTCAGCCCGTTTTTGTTTCCTGAACAGTTAAAATCCTGTAACTTCTCTAAATCCTGTCCAGGAAGGAGAACTCGATCATGCGTAGGGTTGTTTTCTCTCTAGCCGTCATACTCGTTTTTAGCGCGCTTGTGTACGCACAAGCTCCGGATCGCAAGTCGCAACTGGGCATTGGAGGCGGCCCTTACATCCTTTTTGGCGACGTCACGGTCGACGAGGGCAACGAGAAGAGAGCGACACCGCTTGTGTATGAGGTCTTGCTCAATAATCTTGGCGGCAGGCCGGCAGATCGCCAGTATGTCAGTTCCGGCGGCCGCTACCAGTTCATCAATCTAGCGGCCGGTCAATACGAATTGGTTGTTCTCCTGGACCACCAGGAGATCGGTCGTATGCGCGTCGAGGTTTTGTCAGGTGGTGCGGAACGAGTGCGCCAGAATATCGAACTGGCATGGAAGGGAAGCACGTCGTCGAAGCCGTCTTCAATCTCCGCCGCCGATTTTTACAAACGCTCTGATGCTAACGAGAAGTTGTTTATGACTGCGAGGGAAGCAACCGATCAGAAGCGTTACGACGACGCTATCACGACTTTGCGTCAACTCCTCGCCGCCGATCCGCATGATTTTCAGGCTTGGACCGAACTCGGCACGCTCTATCTTTTCAAACAGAATCTCGACGAAAGCGAGAACGCCTACGTTAAGAGCGTAACCGAGCGGCCGCAGTTCTTTCTCGGACAAATGAACCTTGGCCGCGTGCGCGTGGTTCGTAAGAACTTCGAAGGCGCGATCGAGCCACTAACCAAAGCAGTCGAGATTCAACCGTCATCCGCTGACGCGAATTTCTATCTCGGCGAGTCGTATTTGCAGATCAAAAAAGGCTCGAAAGCCGTTGGTTATCTCAACGAGGCAATAAAACTCGATCCGGTGGGCAAAGCCGACGCTCATTTGCGGCTCGCAATACTCTACAACGCGGCCGGCTTAAAAGATCGCGCGGCGATCGAATTCGAAGAGTTTCTAAAAAAGAAGCCCGACTACCCGGATCGCAAAAAACTCGAAGACTACATTACCGCTAACAAGAAGAAACCGTGAAAAAGCTGCTAAGCCTCTTGTTGTTGTCGTCGGTCGCAGTCGCGGCGCTGTTTACGTCCCATGCTGCGAACGGCACGATTGCGATCGTTGGTGCGACGCTGATCGACGGCTCGGGCCGTGGTGCGATCACAGATTCTGTCGTTCTCTTGAAGGACGACAAAATTGTCGCCACCGGTAAGCGTAATCAGATCCAAATTCCGTCGGGCGCGCGTGTTATCGATGCGGCCGGATTGGTCGTTGCGCCCGGTTTCATCGACGCCCACAATCATTCGGATCGTGGCTTCAGCAGCGATCCTTCTGCCGTGTCGCAAGTCTCACAAGGCATCACTACCGTTGTCGTGGGCCAGGATGGCGGTTCGCCGTTTCCTGTCGGCGAGTTCCTGCAAGAGCTCGATAGAAAACCAATCGCGCTCAACGTGCTCACGTTCGTGGGCCATGCAACGGTGAGAGAGCGTGTGATGGGTGAGGACACCGATCGTCTCGCCCGTACCGAAGAGATCGAAAAGATGCGGCAATTAGTCGAGCAGGCAATGCGCGAAGGCGCGATGGGTCTCTCGTCCGGCCTCGAGTACGAAACAGGCAAACCCGCTTCGACTGAAGAAGTCGTCGCGCTCGCGAAGGTCGCGGGTGCGCACGGCGGCATCTACATCAGTCATATTCGCGACGAAGCCGACAACAGTTTCGAGGCTCTCGCCGAAGCACTTCAAATCGGTAAGGAAGCGCGTATTCCGGTGCAGATTTCGCACATCAAGTTGGGCACGCTGAAGGTTTGGGGTAAAGCGAAACAGGTTGTCGAACTGATCAATAAAGCGCGTTCGCGTGGACAGGACGTGACTGCCGATTGTTATCCGTATGACGCGTGGAGCTCGACGATCAGAGTACTGATTCCGAGTGGACGTCACGACGATCCCATTGACGTAGCGCGTGGTTTAGCGGACGTGGGTGGACCAGCGAATATCACGATCGTTAGTTGCCGCGCGCATCCCGAATATGAGTTCAAGACAATGGCCCAGATCAGTAAAGAAGAAAAGACCAGTCCGGTTGAGCTCTACATGAAGATCGTGCGCGATGGCGGCGCGGGTGTGGTTTGTCACTCGATGAAAGACGCGGACATCCAGATGTTCTACCGCCAGCCGTGGGTGATGGTCAGTAGCGACGGTGGCATCGGTTCGCGGCACCCGCGCGGTGCGGGAACGTATCCGCGTGTGTTGGGACGTTACGTTCGCGAACTGCGTTGGTTGAGTTTACCTGAAGCGATTCGAAAGATGACTTCGTTTCCGGCGGCGCGCTTCAAGCTGCACGACAGGGGCTTGATTCGTCCGGGGTTTAAAGCTGATCTGGTGCTGATTGATCCAGTGCGGGTTATCGATCGCGCAACTTTCAAAGATCCGCAGTTGGTTGCGGACGGTGTGAAGCGGGTTTTTGTAAACGGAATCGAAGTTTGGAACGAAGGAAAAGCTACCGGTGAGCGTCCGGGACAGGCGCTGCGTTTACGAAGTTCTTCAACAAAGCGCTGACTGTTTTGAGTTCAGCCTTTAGGCTGCCGGGCAAGCTAAAGCTTGAACTCAAAACAACTAGATCAAAAGTCCGGTGATTAGTTCTTTGAGCCAGTTGACGTCGATCGGTTTGGTAACGTAGGCGTCGAAACCCGATGCTTTCGCGTCGGAACGGAAGTCTGTTTCCTGGTGCGCGGTCATCGCGATGATCGGAACGTTTTTGAGTTGATCGTTCTGCCGCATCAACTTTGCCGCTGCAAAGCCGTCCATCAATGGCATCGTGAGATCCATGAGAATCACGTCGGGATTCTCGCGGTTCGCGCTTTCGACAGCCGTCTGGCCGTTCTCCGCTTCAAACACAATGAAGCCGTGGTCTTCCAGTGCCAGACGCAGAACGAGCCGCGTGTCCTCAAAGTCTTCGACCACCAATACTTTCAGGTCTTTTCCGTTACGTTCGCCCATAGTTCGCTAAGTTGTGAGGCGTTGGACTCTATGCTGCGGCTGAGTTGGTGTCAAGCGGCAATTTCGGAAACATATTCTTGAAAACCGTCGTTAAAGACCCCGACAGTCCATTTTCAACCCATTTTTGGAGCCGGGAAGATGAAACGTTTAGTGATTGTGATTTTGCTCGTGGTGCTTGCCGCGATTGCTGGTGTCGTCGTTCGTTCGTCTTCGAGTAAGGGCGGGACAGTAGCGGAGATTCGCGGGCTCGTTTCTCATCAAGCTGCGGACGAGGTCCGTGAAGAGGTGCGGCAGAACTACGAACTTGCGCCCGGCGCGCGAATCGAGCTGGGCGGCATCAACGGTTCGGTCACAATCGAAACGTCCGATACGAAGACCGCGGAGGTTTACATCCTGCGTACCGCCTCGAGCCAGGAAGCGTTGAATCGACGCAAGATCGAGATCCAGGCGGACGCGAATCGTCTGCGCATTAACGGCGAGACAACCGAACACAGCTTCTTCGCGAAACTGTTTGGCTCCAAAGCTTCAGAACGCGTAACGCTGAAAGTGCCGCGTCAGATTTCGCTTTACGCGAAAGGCGTGAATGGGGCTTTTGTGGTGGGCGAGCTTGATGGTGCGATTGAAATCAGCGGCATCAACGGAAAAGTTCACGTGGCAAATGCCGCAGGCAGTGCGACGTTGAAAGGGATCAACGGAAACGTTGTGTTCGGTATGAAGCGCATCGAGGCTGATGGCGTCACGCTTAGCGGCATCAACGGCAACATCGAATTGCAGTTGCCGGCAGACTTGAACGCGGATTTTGATGCGAAGGGCATGAACGGCCGCGTCGTCGCAGACATGCCGAACGTCTCCATCGACAAAAGCAAACGCGGCAACTACTGGGCGCGCATCGGCAACGGCGGCGCCGGCATCACCGCGAAGGGAATTAACGGCAACATCCGCCTGACAACCACCGCACCTGCAAGCCCCGCTACACGGGCCGTGGCTGAAGCTGGCGAAAAGAACTAAAGCCACAAGAGGCACAAAAAGCACAAGAGGCACAAGACAGACAAAACAGACAAGACAGAGTAGTAATTAGAGTTCAGCTTCAGTTCGCACCGAGCGATTGAAGCTGAACTTTTTAAATGACTATTCTGTCTTGTGCTTCTTGTGCCTCTTGTGGCTAAAGTTCGAACGGTTTGCGGGTCGTTAGCGTTGGCGCGTTCCACCCGCGAAGTTTTTCATTCCACTGCGGTAACGTGTCGCGCAGAAACTTGTTGACCTCTTCCATTCGCGCGCGATACGCGGGTTGAATCTCGTCGAAGAACTGACGTTGCCCGAGCGTTGGACCAAAGTTCGCATCGAGTGCGAAGAAGAGGTTACCGATATGGTCCGCCACCTGATCCCTGCCAGAGAACCCTAGTCCTTCATTACGCGCTGCGAGTTTGTCCTGCATCGTATCCAACTCTTTGATGTAATCCTCGAGCGCTTTCATCATGTCCTTGTCGGGCTCTTTGTTGAGCGTCTTCATCGTTGTTTGCGCTTGCTTGAGCTGCTCTTTCAAACTGTCGAGAAAGCGTAACGACATGTTCACTGTCGACTGCATGTCGCGTAATTTGACTTGCATGTCGAGCGTTTGCTGAAGCTCGGCGGCCGACGCTTTGATTCCGGGATCGAGTTTTACTTCTATTTTTTCTTCATAAACTTTTTCGCCGACCGTGAGTTTCACGGTGTAGGTTCCCGGCAACACCTGTGGACCACGCGGCCCACCGCCAAACGAGATCTGCTCCGGCGTGGGCGGACGGCGCACTTCCGGACCACCCAAGCGCAGGTTCCACGCGAGGCGATTCAAGCCCTTCTCGCGCGACGGACGCTCGATGTCTTGAATTAACTTGCCGTCGCGATCGAAGACTTGAAGCTTGAGCGTAGTCTTCTCGTCGACCTTGTCTTTCAGGTAATAAGTGATTAAGGAGCCAGTCGGAGGATTCGGACCAGTGAATACCTTTTCGCCGATGCCGTAACGCGTGAACCGGCTCGCAAATCTCAACCCCGGCCGCACCGGAAACAGGTACGCGTCGGAGTCCAGAATCTGCTGGTTCATCCGCTGAATCACAGTCGCGTCGTCGAAGATCCAGATACTGCGTCCGTGCGTGGCGAGAATCAGATCGTTCTCGCGCGGGTGGATCAGAATATCGTGAACCGACACGTTCGGCAGGTTCTTGAGATTCAACGCCAGCCAGTCTTTACCGCCGTTGTAAGAAGCAAACAGGCCCAACTCCGTTCCCGCATACAGCAGGCTAGTGTTCTTCGGGTCCTCACGCACGATCTGCACGTAAGCCTTCGGCGGCAAGTTGCCGGAGATGTTGGTCCAACTCTTCCCACCATCGCTGGTCTTAAAAACGTAAGGACGAAAGTCATCAAACATGTGCCGATCGAACGACACATACGCCGTATCCGCATTAATTCTCGATGGCTCAACATGCGATACAGGCGAATTCTTGCCGACGCCGGACACATTCCCAATAATGTTTTTCCACTGCTTGCCGCCGTCAGTCGTGACTTGCAGATTACCGTCGTCAGTGCCGACCCAAATCTGCCCTCGCTGCACGGGCGACTCAGCGATGCTGATGATCGTCGAGTGATACTCAGCCGTTGAATTTTCAAACGCGATCGGACCAC
>DATNJO010000083.1:0-8027 GCA_035603895.1 Pyrinomonadaceae bacterium | reverse complement strand
TGCTGCGGATTGTCGCGGCGGACCACGGGCAAGCGTCCGATGTCGTGATGCACCATTTTCGTGACGGCATCATGAAGGATCTCATCCGCAAACGTGACGATCAGATGGCGGCTCCCCGCTTCGAGTACGGTTTGGCCATTGGGTGTTTTATCGATTGCGCGAATCAGATCGCCGCGAGTGATGATGCCGGCGAGCTTACCTTCTTCATCGACGATAAGCGTCCCCTGACGATGCGATAGCTCGGGATGACCGTTGGCAATCAGATCGGAGAGTTCGCTGACCTTCATCTGCGCCGGCACGGTCGGCGGTTTTCGATCCATCACTTCTCCAACGCGCAACACTGCCAGCGGATCCACGCTGTACTCACGCGTAACGTGAAAGCCACGCCGCGCTACTTTCTCGGTCAATATCGAACGGCGCAGCCAAAGCACAGTCAGCGCGTGTGCAGCAATACAAGCGACCAGCAGAGCAGGCAAGAGGTTGAGATCGTGAGTCAGTTCGAGCGTAAAGATCATCGACGTCAAAGGTGAACGCATGGTTCCGCCCATCATCGCCGCCATGCTGATCATGGCCCACATACCGGGATCGCCTAAGGGTATGTATCGTCCCTCAATCGCGCCGAGTGCGCCGCCGATGATTAACAACGGAGCGAGTACGCCGCCGGAAGTTCCCGATCCCAAAGAGATGGACCAAACAACTGCCTTACCGATCAGCAAGCCGATGACCACGGCGCCGACCAGTTCTCCTCGTAACAGCGCATGAATCGTGTCGTAACCAACCCCAAGCACACGCGGATCGAGCCAGCCGCCAATACCGACGAACAAGCCGCCGATAGCCGGCCACCACATCCAGTGAATCGGAAGTTTGCTGAACAGGTCTTCGCAAAAGTAGACCAGCGTTGTCAGTAACCCTGACGCGAGTCCGGCGCTGATGCCGACGACAAATGCGATCATCAAACCTTCGGCCCCGAGTGGTGCGTGAGTTGTTACGGGAAAGATCGCGCCTGCACCAAGAAGTGGGACACGAACGACGGCGGCAACGGCTGACGCAATCGCGACGGGAATGAACGAACGGGGCCGCCACTCAAACAGCAGCAGTTCCACCGCCAACAAGACTGCCGCAACCGGTGCGTTGAAAATCGCGGACATACCACCAGCGGCTCCAGCAACCAGCAGTGTCTTGCGTTCGGCAGCCGAGAGATGAAAGAGTTGCGCGAAGATCGATCCGATCGCGCCGCCGGTCATGATGATCGGACCTTCGGCGCCGAATGGTCCACCTGAGCCGATCGAGATCGCGGACGAGAGTGGTTTCAAGACCGCCACTTTCAAACTCATGCGGCTGCGGCCGAAGAGAATCGCTTCGAGTGCTTCGGGAATGCCGTGGCCGCGAATTTTTTCTGAACCGTAGCGAGCCATCAGCCCGATGATCAAACCACCGACGACGGGTGCAAGAATTACAAACGGCCCGAGATGATGATTGGTTGGGGAAATGAAGTCCGAAGAGAAGCGTTGATAAAAGGTAAGATTAGTAAAAACGGCAATCAGCCAAACAAGACCTTTAGCTACGACGGCGCTCATAACGCCCACCACCACTGCCATCAAAGATAAGAGCAAGATTCTTTTGTCGCGGGTGAAATCGGCTAACCGATCCTCGATTGGATCCGCGGTTTCGGTCATAGGTCCTCCTTGAGAAGATGTTAGAAAGTTGCAATTCAGTCTAGCAAATTGCCCACGCGCTCGCAGGGGGGCGAGACACAGACCTCAATGCATCGCTGGGGCGCGCCGGCCGTTTCGCACACGTTTGAAGAGCAGCGCGGCGGGGGCGCAGATCACGCATAAGAATGCGAGAAGGCGAAAGTTGTCGATGTAGGCGAGGAGGTTTGCTTGCCGGACCAGTGTTTGGTAAATGGCGCCGTACGCTTGCTGCTGCATGGTCATGACATTCACCCCTGCGCTCCCGATAACACCGGCCAACTGACTCACACGCTGTTGGAATTCGGGATCGTAGGGTGTCAAATGCTCGACCATCACCGCCTGATGCACCTGCGCTCCGCGCGCGAGCATGGTCGTGACCGCAGCGATGCCAAAACTGCCCCCTACGTTTCGCATCAGGTTGAAAATGCCCGTGGCGTTTCCGATCTGCTCGTTACTGAGCGTTCCGGTTGCCATCACCGTCAGCGGTACAAAAACAAAACCCATTGCAAGACCGGCGATGATCTGAGGCCACACTATACTGCTGATAGAAATATCGAGGTTGATGTCGCCGAGCAGATAACTGGAGTACCCAACGACGACAAAGCCAAACATGACGAGATAGCGGCCATCGATCTTTCCGACCAAGCGGCCCACGACGATCATTGAAATAACCGCGCCGATTCCGCGCGGACTCACCGCTAGTCCGCTCTGTAACGCGGGATAACCCATGAGTGTCTGAAGAAAAAGCGGCAGCAGTGCGATCGTGCCATAAAGCACGACGCCCATCGCCGTTATCAGAACTACACCGACCGCGAAATTGCGGTTTCCCAGCACACGTAGATTAACTATCGGTTCCTTGGTGCGGAGTTCCCATATAACGAACGCAACGAGTGCGACGACCGAGATGATGATCGCTTTGGTGATAAACGACGACGACAGCCAATCGTCTTCCTGTCCCTTATCAAGCACGATTTGCAGCGCCGCCAAACCGAGGGCCATTAAACCGAAGCCGATGTAATCGATGCGGCCCGGCCTCTGTGACCTGATGTACGGCGGATCTTCAAGAAAAGTGCTGGCCATGAAGACAGCGAGAATTCCGATCGGCACGTTGATGTAAAAGATCCAGCGCCACGAATAGTTATCTGTGATCCAGCCGCCGAGCGTTGGTCCAATGATCGGCGCCACGACGATTCCCATTCCATAAACGGCCATCGCCGAACCACGCTTTTCCGGCGGAAAACTTTCCAACAGCACCGCCTGCGCGATCGGTTGTAGAGCGCCGCCGCCGGCACCTTGCAACACGCGCGCAATGAGCAACATATCCAGACTCGTAGCCGCACCACACAGTGCTGACGACAACGTGAAGATGCCGATGCAAACAATCAAAAACCGTTTGCGGCCAAAGAAGTGTCCCAGCCAATTTGTCGCTGGAAGAATGATCGCGTTCGAGATCAGATAACTTGTCAGCACCCACGTCGATTCGTCTGTAGTGGCCGAAAGATTTCCCGCGATGTGTGGCAGCGATACGTTCGCAACGGAAGTGTCGAGCACTTCCATGAACGTCGCCAGCATCACCGACGCCGCAATCAACCACGGATTGAAGCTCGGCTTCCAAACCTCTGGACTACTCATCGAACCGCTACCTCGGGCACAACAGACATCCCCGGCGCGAGCATGTGTTTGGGATCGGGTGGCTCGTCAAAAACGATCTTGACCGGCACGCGCTGCACGACCTTCACGTAGTTGCCAGTTGCGTTCTCGGGTGGAATCAGGCTGAAACGCGCACCAGTTCCGGCCTGAATGCTGTCGACATGTCCTTTAAATGTTTTGTCAGGATAAGCATCGACAGTAATCTTGACGGCCTGTCCCGGCACCATTCCGCCGATCTGACTTTCTTTGAAGTTCGCGGTGACCCACACATTGCCCGGAACGATCGCCAGCAACGGTTGACCGATCTGGACCAACGCGCCTTCTTCAACACTCTTGCGTGTTACGCGTCCGTCTTCAGGTGCGTAGATTTTCGTGTATGAAAGTTCGAGTTCGGCTTGCGCGAGTTGTGCGCGCAACTGTTCGGTCGAGGCAGTCGCTGTGGCGGCTTGTGCTTGACTCACTGCTACTTGCTCCGGCGCGGTGTTGGCTTGGGCCAGACGACCGACGGCTTCACCTACACTTGCCTGCGCGCCTCCGATCTGTGTCTCTGCGCGTTGTGCTGATTGCGCCGCAGCGGATCGTGCTGCACGGGCCTCGTTTACCTGAGCTTGAGCTGACACAACTTTTTGCCGCGCGGATTCGAGTTCTGCATTTGCCGTTCGGGCAGTGGCCACGGCCTGGTCCAATTGTTGTTTGGAAACCTCGTCTTTGGCGTAGAGAGAGCGGTAACGCTCGACGTCCGCACTCGCTCGCGTTGCTTCAGCCTGCGCTGCTCGAACCTGCGCCTGACTCTGCGCGAGGTTTGCTTGCGCCGTGTCGACCGCGGCGGCTGCCTGAGTCGCGCCACTTTGCGCACTCGCGGCGCCGGCCCGCTGCGAGGCTACCTCCGAACGCGATCTTTGCACTGCTGCACGTGCTTGTTGAACCGTTGCCGCACTGTTTGCGCGTGTTAGCGTCACGTTTCTTTTGGCTTCGTTTTCTTTGGCGAGTCCCGCGTCCAGCGCTGCCTGCGCTTGTTTCAAACGCACTTCGTAATCGCGCGGATCGATTTCGACGAGTAGATCGCCCGCTTTGACCTGCTGGTTGTCGTCCACGTGAATCTTCGCGACGTAACCGGCCGCCTTCGGGCTGATCTGAATGATGTGACCGTCGATGAATGCGTCGTCAGTAGATTCGTGCGAACGAGCGTAAAGCCAGTAACGCACGCCCACGATCGCGCCGACGAGCAGGACGACGGCGGCGATAATCAGAACGCCTCGCCGTTTATAAAAAGGACGCTTTGCGGGGCTCGCCGGAGGCTCAACGTTCTCGACCGGTCGCGGCTCAGGTGCTTTAACGGCTGGTTGTTTTACTTCGTCTTCTTCTGCTACTTCCATCGCAATTTACCAGGGTTCACCAGCAAAGTTTCACCAGCGAAAAGTTTCCGCACGCCCGAGCGCAGCAGCGAGATTCAAACGCGCGGCATTGTGTTGTGCTAAGGCAGTCACTTGCGCCTCGCGCGCGTTGGCGAGTGACGTTTGCGCTGTGATCACTTCCAGATTGTCTCCAACGCCTGCCTGGAATCGATCGCGCGCCATTTCGAGTTCGCGTTGGGCCAACGTCACGCTTTCTTCAGCAGCACGCACCTGCACGGCGGCGGTTCTCAAGGTCGTCAACGCTAACCGCACGTCTTCTTCGACCTGTCCACGAATGTTTGCCAGCTCCAACTGCCTTTGGCGCTGACGGCTCGCGGCGGACGTCACTCGCCCGCGCGTCAAACCACCGTTGAAAACCGGTACGTTGAGTTGCAAGGCAATGCGACGCGTGGGGAGATCGAAGCTGTTGGGCGTGATACCACTTGAGCCGTAATCACCCACGACTTCCAGTGAGGGCAGGTACTCAGCGCGAGCACTCTGAAGTTCGAGTTGACTAACGCGGGTCTGTTCTTCGGCGACTTGAATCTCGCGTCGATCTTGACCCGCTTGTGCGATCGCCACGTCGACAGCCGGCAACGGATCTTCCACGAATCGCAAGGGATCGGTCAGCGTCAAGGCGCTGCCAAGTGGCAACCCAACAACGCGTTGTAGATTCAAGCGCGCTTGTTCGGAAGTCGTTTGCGCCTGGGCCAATGCAACTTGCTGTTCGGCCAAACGTGTTTGCGCGCGAGTGACGTCAACTCCGGTCGCGATTCCCGCATTGCGTTGGTCTTGTGCAAGCTTGAGCAGGGCTTGGGCCAACTCGACGTTAGCTTGGGCCGCAGCCACAGAACGCTCGGCACGCAAAGCTTCGAGATAGATCAGCCCGGTGCCGCTGGCGACCTGTTCGCGCGCCAGCGCTTCCTGTAATTCCGCGGTGTGCACGGCGGCGCTGCCCGCCTGGTAATTCCGAATCGCGCTGAGATCGAAAATGGTTTGCCGCAACAGCAGCCGCGCGTCGAAGTTCTTGAATGGTCCCAGGAAGGTCCTGTTGAAACCGGGAATCGTGCCGGGCTGGAATCCGAGTGCGACAAGGTTTTGCGTCAGGTTTGCCTGGTAGGCAACGCCGGAAATGTTCGGGAGCAATGGCGCGAGCGATTGCTGCTTCTCGCCACGCGCCTCATTCCGTTGTTCGTTTGCGCGGAGTGTTGCGAGATTGTTTTCGATGGCGAGCCGGACGGCTTGCTCGTAACTCAACGCCGCAGGTTGATTGGATGAAACTCTCGCCGCGCCCGGAATTTCCTGCGCGGATAGAGAACTGCATTTGACCAAAGCGATGACTATCGCTATCAGTAACGACCCTCTGCTCGTGCTCACAGTGTTGTAAAAATCTCATACAGTTGTTCGCGAAATATTCTGTGAGCTTGTTTTTAATTGCTTAAATTTGCCAGCAAAAGCGAGTAATTCGCGGCAATCGCCAGCAAGACGTAAATGCGGCCAAGTCTTAATTTACCCGCATTATGAAGACAATAAGAATTATCAAGCGGGCACAGATGAGAGATGCCGCTGAGATTGCGGCTGACGAGAGCAAGAAGCCGGTTGAACCGACTACACGCAGCCTCGCGGACACAGTCAAGAGTTGGATTGCGGAGACAGAGCACCGCAAACGCACGCAGCGACATTCTTTAGCGGCGCTGGGTCTTTTGGTCCTGATCGCTTTCACGGTCGGCATGGGTCAATCCACGCAAACGCCGGACAAAGTTTTGAATCCCCCGATCAGGGTAACGATCGCAGCTACTGCGGGTTTTCTCGGCCAACCGAACAATCGTTTTAAAGTTGGCGAGCAGATTCCGGTGAGCATTACGATGACGAATACATCAGCGCAGAATCTCTACACGTGCGTCTCGTCAGACCTTTACCAGGATCGTCCAAGACTCACGCGTGATGGCAAAGTGATACCTTACTTGAACGCAGCGTCATACGAGGCGCGCTACGCCAAACGCAATCAGGTTTGCAAGGAAGAGAATATTCCGGAACAGGTACTGCTCGAGCCAAACAAACCAACCGTAGCTGATTGGCTGGTGCTTGTTGGTGATGGCATCTCGACTCAAGCTGACGCCTGGTACGACTCGTTGCCTGCGGGAAAGTATGAACTATCTATTCAACGACAGCTAGCTTGTTGTGATGGTCCAATGGTTGAGTCGAACAAGATAAACTTTGAAGTGGTGCCGTGAGGCGCACCACTACAAAAGCACTCAGTGACGGTGACCGCCTCCTCCTCCGAATCCGCGTCCACCAAATCCTCTTCCGCCAAATCCACGGCCTCCGAATCCGCCGCTTCTAAAACCACCGCTTCTGAAACTGTGGTTAGAGCGAAAACCCGGACCGGTTCTAAACCCGGGACCAGTTCTAAACCCGGGACCAGTTCTGAAGCCAGGACTACTTCCGAAGCCGCCCCGAAACGCGTTGCCGCGAAATCCATAACCACCGCGTCCATAAAAGAACCGGCTATGCGATACAAACGGAGCGCGATTGAAGACCACTACGCGCCGGCCCCAATTGAAGCCCCACGCCGGGAAGCCCCAACCAAAACCGCCGAAGAAGCCTAAGTGAATGCCGCGGCCAAAGGCGATGTATGGTCCACCGTACCACGGGTCATAAAAGTAACCCGGATATACTGGAAGCGGCGCACCATAAACCACCCACGGATCGTAAACCGGCACGTAACACGTATCGGCTACTGCCGGTTCGATGACGATCGTCGAGCCTTCAGTGGTCACGCGTTGTTGCGGAGTCGTTTGCAGGTTACCTGCAACCTCCGCACGTTGGCGCATCACTTGAACGGCATCGAGCACGTCCTGTTGGTCATTCATGTACGCCTCGCCCAACGACGTCGTCCATGAAAGATTCTTATCCATATTGGAAACAACGGACGGAAACTCGGTCAGCGCTTTTACGCTCGGATCCCACATCTGCTGATCCACTGCCGCGCCAAACTGTTCGCCTTGAAGATTTGAATGTTGCTCGAGCCAGCGATCTGCTTGCACGATCTGGGTCGGGTAAGTCGAGGCGGCCAAAATCTCCGCCACCAGTTCATCTGGATACAAAGCGATTGGCGCTACGAGCTGTTGCAAGTCCGCTGTCGAAGCTGGCATCTGCGCCGGCGCCATTTGCTCCTGCGGCATCGGTGCCTGCATTTGCGCAAACACCTGCACGCGGCCAAGCGCGAGCACCGCTACTCCAATCACGATCAGCATTGCCAATCGTCTTACTGTCAAAATCAAAGTTC
>DATNJO010000082.1:0-5262 GCA_035603895.1 Pyrinomonadaceae bacterium | reverse complement strand
TCCATCAGCACTTCCTTCATCCTTCATCCTTCCGCCTTCATCCTTCGAAACTGGTGCAGGGGGTAGGATTCGAACCTACGTAGGGTGTGAACCCGCCGGGTTTACAGCCCGGTGCCATTAACCACTCGACCACCCCTGCATCTATTTAATAATGCCGTGGAGCCGGCGAAGGGACTTGAACCCCCGACCCTCTGATTACAAATCAGATGCTCTACCAACTGAGCTACGCCGGCCCGCTATAGTCAACAAATAGCGCAATCCGACAAAATGCGGATACTACCAAGCGGGTTTCAAAAACGCAAGTCGCGGTCAGAATTACAGATAACTGCGCCAAATCCGCCGCATTCGTGCTAGAATCTCTTCACCTCACTGCACGTCCCAAATTGCCCTAACCTCTCTAATATTCAAAGGAGACTTAGAAATGGCACGGTTCCGATTCCCGCAAGTAGTTCTGTTTCTGCTCGCCCTAACCTGCACAGCCGGCGCACAAACGCCCGCTCCCAAATCCGAAGTCATCGCCCCAACCACCAACCAACCGGCGGCCGTTGTCGGCCAGAGTCAGCTTTTTTGCGTCGGTTACGTCCGGCTTCAGCGCCTGCCCGACATGCCCGAGATCGTCGGCGCCGAGAACGAACAGGAACAACGCATGTTCACCGACGGCAACGTCGTTTATATAAATGCCGGCTCGCGCCAGGGCATTACCGAAGGCCAAAACTTCCAACTCATCCGCCCGCGCGGCGCCATCAAGGGCGTCCATCGCGAAAAGAAGGGTTTTCTCGGCACTTACGTTCAGGAAGTCGGCCAATTACAGGTTTTCAAAGTCGGCGAAAACACCTCCGCCGCACAAATCACCTCTTCCTGTGGCGACATGGTTATGCTGGGTGATCTGCTCACTCAGATACCCGAACGCGGCTCACCGTTGCAACGGCCCGAAACAACCGTCGAACGCTTCGTCGATCCGACGCGGAAACAGGTCGGACGTCTGATGATGGCGAAAAACAATCGCGAGATGGTGACGCGCAACGACGTCGTCTACATCGATCTCGGGGTCGAAGACAACGTCAAATCCGGTGACTACCTCACGATCTACCGCCCGCTCGGAACCGGTAACGTCACGCGCATCGACAACGAAGAGATGGGTCGCAACCGCTTCAGAGGTTTTGAAAGCGATCGTTATCGTGGCGGCGGTTTTTCGAATCAGGGCATGCGCGCGAAGGATTCGACCGCGTTTGACGACGCCGACGGAACTTATCGCCACAAACCGATCACCACTCGCGAGGTCAAGAGACATCGGCCGCTGATGCCGCGCAAGATTGTCGGTGAAATGGTGATTATCGACGTTCAGGCGAGAACCGCGACCGCGATCATCACGCGCACGGTCGGTGAGGTTCACACCGGCGACTGGGTTGAGATGCAGTAACTTTTAGCCACAGATTCACACGGACAAACACTGTCAGAGATGGTCCGTGTCCATCTGTGTGAATCCGTGGCGAGTCTTTTCAGCGCGGCCGGCCACGACCGCGCGGTAGAAGGAACTGAAATACCCATACATCGAAGTACACGCCGAGATCACGACGAGCCAGAGCATTGCTCTGCCCGCCGTATAGATCAGCACCTGCCAGTCGTTACCGGTCGTTGGCCCATCGGCGACCAGGTGTTGCAATGCCATTCGTAACTCCGGCACCGACCAGAACTCGATGGCGGGAAACGGCCGTCCAAAGTTTCCCACCGGCGGCTTCCCGGCAACGCTTGAACCAATCAACAACGCCACCGTAACGACCTGGGCCAGCATCTTAAACTTGCCCATCTTCGACGCCGAGATCACCACGCCGTCAACAGCCGCAATCGAACGTAGTCCCGTCACCGCAAACTCGCGACCAATAATAATCACGACGGCCCAGGCTGGCGCGAGTTGATTCTCGACCAGCGAGATCAGCGCCGCGGAGATCAATAATTTGTCGGCAATCGGGTCGAGCAGTTGGCCCAGACGTGTGACCTGTCCGCGGCTGCGCGCGATATGACCGTCGAGATAATCAGTCAGGGCCGCACCCAAAAACATCACCACGCCCAGAATGTGCCGCGGGACGCCAAACCAGTTTTCGGAAAACGGCGTCAACAAGACGACTACCAGCAGCGGCACGATGAAGATCCGCAATAGCGTTAAGGCGTTGGGCAAGTTCACGGTGCTGCGAGTGTAGGTCGCTATTCAAAAGAGGTCAATGCGTCTGTCGGAGCACGGGCGGCTCGCCCGCAAACTCACGGTGGCGCCCTGTTTCAACCTTGCGGGCGAGCCGCCCGCGCTCCTACCTTGTTGTTTGTGGAACTTTCTTCGTAACTCCGTTGAATACGGAGTATGAAACTCCTGACCCTACTACTTCTTGCCCTTCTAGTCCCAACCGCTTATGCCGACGACCAGCGTGCGACCGAAATCCTGAAGCAAGCACGTGAGGCGATCGGTGGCGAACAACGCCTGCAAAAACTCGAAGCCCTGCACATCAACGGTCAGTACCGCCGCGTGTTTGGCGACCGGCAGATGGGTGGCGACCGCGAGATCAGCATCCTGCTGCCGAACAAATATCTCGTCGAAGACTCGATGAACCCCGGCGGACTCGCCACCGCGATGATCAATACACGCGGGCTGAACGGCGAGCGCGCGTGGAGCGGATCGAGCGGCGGTGGCGGCATGGTCTTCCGCATGGCTGGCCCAGGCGGTGCGCAGCCCTCGCCGGAACAGATGGAAGCCGCGCTACGCCGGATCTACCAGGCTGAATTCACGCGTTACGTGCTCGCGATGACACTCGTTCCGCCGCCGTCGCTGGCGCTCGAATACAAGTACGCGGGCGAGTCAGACGTCGACGGCGAACAAGCCGACGTTGTCGACGTATCTGGTCCAGACAACTTCTCGGTTCGTCTCTTCTTCGACAAGAAGAATCATCTGCCACTGTTGCTGAGTTATCGCGGTCCCAAACCACGGGTAATGACCATAAGTCGCCCTGCTGGCGGCTCCGCAAAGCAGGAAGATCTAAAAAAATCCGCGGAAGAAGCCCAAAAGAAACTTCAGGCCGAAGCGCCGGTAACGCCGGAAGAGGCCGACTTCTTCATTCGTCTCAGCGATCACAAGAAAGTCGACGGCTTGATGTTGCCGTTCAAGCTGACATTTCTCACCGACAGCGAGGTCTCGGAAGAGTTTGAGATCTTGAAGTACCAAGTGAACCCGCAGTTCAAAGCCGACAAGTTCGAGAAACACTGAAGGAGTCTCCCCCGATGCGAGTTCTGTTTGGGACCGCGGTCTTCGTCATAAGTGTGCTTACCTGCCTTGCTGGTCCGTCAAGCGGCAGCCTAAAGGCTGAACTCAAAACTCAGGTCCAAATTGATGCGCGCGTTTTGAGTTCAAGCTTTAGCTTGTCGGCGCAGACGAACGCGAGTTTGGAAGTGATCGTGCGCGATCCTTCCGGCGCGCTGATCAATAAAGCACAGGTGCAACTGATCCGGAACGGCAAGCCGCAGTCGACCGCACAAACGAACCAACGTGGCGAAGCGCGGTTCAATAAGATTCCGCCCGGACGCTATCAGGTCAACATCGAAGCCGCTGGTTTCAAGACCACAAATCTCGAGGACGTCGATCTCTCCGCGGGTTCAAATCGCAGAGAAGTCGCACTTGAGATCGATGCGATCAAAGTCGACGTCGATGTAGCCGACGAAGCGCAGGTACGAAACACAAATCCGAACGGCCCGGCATTCAGCAACGTACTCACCGCCGAGCAGATCGCCGAACTCCCGGACGATCCCGAAGAGTTTGAAAACGCGATCAATCAACTCGCTGGTCCGGGCGCGCAGATCCGCGTTAACGGTTTCCGTGGTGGCAAACTGCCGCCGAAGAATCAAATTCGTGAGATCCGTTTTCGTCTCAACCCGTACGCCGCCGAGAATCACGACGCGGGCTTCGGACTCGTCGACATCATCACTAAACCTGGCGTCAATTCGTGGCACGGTTCATTCAATTTCGGGTTCCGCGACGAAGCGCTGAATGCGCGGCAGGTGTTCGCGCCGTTTCGTGGTCCAGAGCAACAGCGCCGCTTCGGTCTCTCGCTCGACGGTCCACTCTGGAAAAATCACACGTCGCTCTTCCTGAACGCGGAAGGTTCGCTGTTCTTCGACGCGCGGCCGATCTTTGCGACCACGCCTGACGGAACCTTTTCCGATCTCGCGTATCGTCCATCGCGGCGTTTGAATCTCGACGCGCGTGTAGAACACGTCCTGACCAAAACCCACACTGCGCGCTTTCAGTTCCAACGCAACGCGGGCCTGCAAAACAATCTCGGCGTCGGCGACTTCGACTTACCCGCGCGCGGTTATTCGCAGGAACAAACTGAATACATCGCGCGCTTGGCTGATTCCGGCGTGTTTGGCAAAAAGTTTTTCAATGAAGTGCGCTTTCAGGCGCGCTGGCTAACAACCGAAGCGCGCTCGGTAAGCCTGGGCCAAACGATTCTCGTGCCCGGCGCCTTCAACGACGGCAGCGCACAACGCCGGGGCGGGCGGCGCCAACTCGATTTCGAGCTCGCCGACAACGTCGACTACGCACTCGAAAAACACGGCGTGCGTTTTGGTTTGCAACTGGAAGCCGGTGGCTATCGCAGCAACGATTCAACGAACGCATTCGGCACGTTTCAATTCGCCGACCTGACAGCGTTCGAAGCCGGACTGCCGACGCAGTTCACTCAACGCATCGGCGATCCGACAGTGAAATACCGCCAGTATCAATTCGGCTGGTACGTGCAGGACGACTGGCGCATCGCGAAGAACCTGACCATCAGTTACGGCGCGCGCCACGAATTGCAAAACCACGTCGGCGGCAAATTCAACATCGCGCCGCGTCTTGGTTTTGTCTGGTCGCCGAAGAAGAACGGCACCGTAACTTTGCGCGGCGGCGCGGGCATCTTCTACGACTGGTTCACGGCGCAAACTTACGAACAGACGTTGCGCGTTGATGGACAACGGCAGCGCGATCTCGTCGTCATCGATCCCGGTTTTCCAAATCCCCTCAGCGGTGGTTCGCAGACCACGCTGCCACCGAGCCGCATTCAAACCGACTCGGACTTACAGATTCCCTACATCATTCAGAGTTCCATCGGACTCGAAACAACCGCCTTGAAACTGGTTCGCCTCACGACCAACTATCAATACCAGCGCGGCGTTCACTTGCTGCACGGCCGCAACCTCAACGCTCCGATTCCCGGTTTTGGCCGGCCCGACCCGACT
>DATNJO010000081.1:0-6204 GCA_035603895.1 Pyrinomonadaceae bacterium | reverse complement strand
CCCGCGCAAAACCGTCGGGAGATAAATCCGGATCGTCCTTGGGTTCCGGGTTTTTCTCGGCGTGCCGGACGAGAATCACCGTCGTCACTGGCCGCGAGAAGGTCGCGAAATAAGCAAACACCACCACCGCGCCGAGCACGGCGAATAGCATTGCAAACACTATGATTGTTCTGGTTCTTGTCTGCGGCTCGCGAATCTCTTCCATGTAAGAGCGGTAAAGTGCAAATGGAGTGCGGAGATGATAGTCTATTCGTCAAATAAACTACACAGAATTAAAGACAGGTAAGCAGATTTGAGCCAGCAAAGTAGAACTGACTTGTCAGAGATGATCGCCGAGGAATTTGGCGCCAACGCCGAGTACGTACAAGGACTGCTCGAACGTTTTCGCACCAATCCTGACCTCGTCGACGACTCCTGGCGGTCCTATTTCAACGAAATAATTGGCGACGGCGCGAGTTCAACCCCAGCCGTTGCGCAGACTTCCGGAAACGGCGCGAAAACAGTGACCGCTGTCGAGACCGACGGCGATGGACGAGGCGTCCGAGCGGAAACGAGCGCGGCCGCGGCGCCCGCTCCCGAACGCAAACCGGCGGAGGTGCGCCCGCCCGACAACGCGGAAGTGATTCCCCTGCGCGGTCCCGCAGCGAAGATCGTGGAGAACATGGAGCGTAGTCTCACTGTTCCGACCGCGACTTCCGAACGGCGCATTCCCGTAAAATTACTCGACGAAAACCGGCGTCTCATCAACACACATCTCGCGGAACACGATCGCGGCAAAGCTTCATACACGCACCTGATCGCGTTCGCCGTGCTGCGCGCGCTCGACGTCTATCCGCAACTCAACGACGGCTTTTTCGAGGCTGAAAATGGACCGACAAGATTGAAACGGCCGCAAGTCAACCTCGGCATCGCGGTGGATCTGACGAAGAAAGACGGCACCCGCACGTTGCTCGTGCCAAACATCAAGAACGCAAACAGTCTTACGTTCGCAGAATTTTTGGCTGCGTACGACGACGTGATTCAACGTGCGCGCGACGGAAAACTTCAGATCGCTGATTTCCAGGGCACGTCTATATCGCTAACGAATCCAGGCACGATCGGCACAGTCTCGTCGATTCCGCGTTTGATGGAAGGGCAATCGGTGATTATCGCGACGGGCGCGATCGAGTATCCGGCGGAATACCAGGCGATGGCGACCGAAGCGTTGTCACAGCTCGGCATCAGCAAGGCGATCTCGATCAGCAGTACGTACGATCACCGCGTCATTCAGGGCGCGGAGTCGGGCGCGTTCCTGGCGCGCGTACACGAGCTCATCATCGGCAAGCACAATTTTTACGACGACATCTTTGCGAACCTCGGTATCGCGCATGTGCCGTTTCGTTGGAACGTCGACCGCAATCCGTTCTTCACGCAAGGCGATCAGGTTCTCGAACAAAGTATCAAAGAGGCGCGTGTCATCGAGTTGATCAATGCGTATCGCGTTCGCGGTCATCTCATCGCCGACACCGATCCGCTGCACGCGCTGCCGCGGCTCTATCACGCCGAACTCGACCTCGAAACTTATGGCCTGACGATCTGGGACCTCGATCGTGTTTTCACGACCGACGGTTTGGCAAACAAGCAGGCGTCGACATTGCGCGAGATTCTCGACGTGCTGCAACGCGCCTACTGCGGCAAGGTCGGTATCGAGTATCGCCACATCCAAAGCAAGGAAGAGAAGACGTGGCTTCGCGAAGCGATCCGACAACAGTTTGTCGAACCTGAGCCACTGCCGGCGGAATTGAAAAAGCGTCTGCTTTGGAAACTGATCTCTGCGGAACAGTTCGAACGGTTTCTGCACACAAAATACCTGGGCCAGAAACGATTTTCACTCGAAGGCTGTGAGACGGTGATTCCGGTGCTCGACAAGTTGATCGACGGCGCCGGTGAACGTGGCGTCGAAGCGATCGTCTTTGGGATGGCCCATCGCGGGCGTTTGAATGTGCTGGCGAATGTGATCGGAGGACTTTGCGAGCGCATCTTCGCAGCGTTTGAAGGACAGGTGCATCCGAACTTTCCGGCAGACGAGGGCGATGTGAAATATCACCAGGGCGCGAAGGGTGAACGCACGCTCGCCGATGGCCGTAAAGTTCGCCTGACGCTGTCGCCAAATCCGAGCCACCTCGAAGCGGTCGATCCGGTAGTCGAGGGCATGGTTCGTGCGAATCAGGACGAGATCATGGGAGAGCGCGGCTCGACGCGCGAGGAAGTGATCGATCAAGCGCTTCCGGTACTACTGCACGGCGATGCTGCGTTTGCCGGTCAAGGGATCGTGATGGAGACGCTCAATCTCGCCGGTTTGAAGGGATATCGCACCGGTGGCACCGTCCACATCATCATCAACAACCAGATCGGATTCACCACTTCGCCGGAAGCGGGACGATCGACGATCTATTCGACCGACGTCGCGCGGATGACGCAGTTGCCGATCTTTCACGTCAACGGCGACGATCCCGAAGCCGCTTATCGCGTGTTGCAAATCGCTTTGAACTACCGGCAGGAGTTCAACAAAGACGTCGTGCTGGATCTGATCGGATTTCGTCGTCTCGGTCACAATGAAACTGACGAACCGAGCTACACGCAGCCGCTGATGTACGCGCGTGTGAAAGCGCATACCGGCGTGCGCACGCTTTACGCGAGACGGCTGATCAAAGAAGGCATCGTCACCGAACAAGAAGTTAAGAACCTGATCGACGAGCGCGTGCGACGCTACGAAGAGGCGCTGGCGAACGCGAAGCAAAAAGTTGCGGACGAACCACAACAAGCGTCGCCACCGGTTGAAGATCTCGACGGGTCGGAAGTGATTCCGACCGGGGTCGCGGCCGAGACGATCAGAAGCATCGCGCACAAAATTGCTGTCGTTCCTGAAGGATTCAACGTCAATCCCAAGATGGTGGGCCAACTGGCACGACGCGCGAAGATGGGCGACGGATCGTTGCCGCTCGATTGGGGTTTTGCGGAGTCGATCGCGTTTGGATCTTTGGTACTGGAAGGGACGCGCGTGCGTTTGAGCGGACAGGATTCCGGCCGCGGCACGTTTAGTCAGCGTCACGCAGTACTGTACGACACGCAAACCGGAAAGGCATGGGCACCGTTGGCGGAGTTGCGCTCGGAAGCGAATCCGGCTGCGCGGTTTGATGTGTTTGACAGTTCACTCTCCGAACAGGGCGTGCTCGGGTTTGAGTACGGCTATTCGGTCGAATGCAAAGACGCACTCGTGTTGTGGGAAGCGCAGTTTGGAGATTTCGGCAACGGCGCGCAGACGATCATCGATCAGTACATCGCGGCTTCGGAAGACAAGTGGAAACAGACGTCGCGACTCGGAATGTTGCTGCCGCATGGTTACGAAGGACAGGGGCCGGAACACTCCAGCGCGCGGCTCGAGCGTTATCTTCAACTATGCGCGGAAAACAATCTTCAGGTCTGCTATCCGACGACGCCGGCGCAGTATTTCCACTTGCTGCGGCGGCAAGTGCGTCCGGGATTTGAGCGGCCGCTCGTCGTGATGACGCCGAAGAGCCTGCTGCGTTTACCTGCTGCTGCTTCGCGTATCGAGGATCTCTCAACGGGCGGGTTTCAACCCGTCATCGACGATGCGGAGATCGCGGACGCGTCAGCCGTGCGCAAAGTGGTGTTGTGCAGTGGCAAGGTCTACTACGACCTACTCGAAGGGCGAAAGCAGAGCGGCGATCTACACGTCGCGATTGTCCGGCTGGAACAGTTCTATCCGTTTCCGCTGCAAAAGCTGCGTGAGATAGCGGCGAAATACACTGGTGCGACGCAGCACGCGTGGGTACAGGAAGAACCGCACAACATGGGCGGCTGGACGTTTGTTCGCGACCGTCTGGAAGCGCTGCTTGGCGACTCCGCTGAACTGCGCTACGTCGGACGCACGGCCTCAGCCAGTCCGGCCACAGGCTCATACAGCATCCACCAGAAAGAGCAGGCCGAGATCGTCGCAGAAGCACTGAAAATCGAATAACCTCCAGTTTCTTTACTCCACAAAGTGCTTGACACAGCCTCACACTGGTCCTACTATCCGTCTCGACTTTGCGATGCAAAGGGCTTTGAAAGAACTTTTTGAGGCGGGGGCCGGTGCCGCGCGTGAAAGACAAACCAACACTTGATCCGACACAAGGAGCGAGACCATGACCAGAAAAATCATCGCCATCGTTTTCATCTTCATCTGTGCGTCAGTCGCCTGGGCCATTCTCGGCGCGACCATCTTTGCACGCACCTACGACTCCGGCGCGGCCTCGTCCAATAGAGTCGCTTCCACCTGGGGCGCATCCCAAAACCAGGGACCTCCCACCGCTTCGTACAGCACGCCAATCACCAAGCAACAGGACGTCCTCGAAAACGGTAAACCGGTGCGAAAAACATGGACCGAAGACCTGATCACCGAAATACCGCTCGAGAGTAGCAAGATCGACGTCGATCTGGATCTCGAACACCGCCAGAAGGGCCTACTCTGGTACAGCACCTACAAGGTTCATTTTGCCGGCATCTACGGCTTCCGCAATCCCACTGACAAAGAACAAAACATCGTTTTCAAACTCCAATTCCCGACTACACAAGCGATCTACGACAACCTGAGTTTTGTCGTCGACGGCAATCCCGCGCCAATCTCCAACGAAAACAACGCCGCGAAGACCGCCATCAAAATCGGTCCCGGTAAAACGACCCAGTTGGCGATCGGTTACAGCTCGCAGGGACTCAACGAATGGCGCTACAGCTTCGGCCGCACTGACGTTGCCCAGGTGAAAGATTTCAACCTGAAAATGAGCACCAACTTTAGCGACATCGATTTTCCTGACAACACGCTCTCACCCTCGGAAAAGCACGAAACCAGTAAAGGTTGGGATCTGACCTGGTCGTACAAGAGCCTGCTGTCGGGTTATCAGATCGCGATGGTCATGCCGGAGAAGCTCCAACCCGGACCACTCGCCGGCCGTATCAGTTTGTTTGCCCCAGTGTCACTCTTCTTCTTCTTTTTCCTCATGCTCATCATCACCACGATGCGCGGCATCGATCTTCACCCGATGAACTATTTTTTCCTCGCTGCCGCGTTCTTTTCTTTCCATCTGCTCCTCGCCTATCTGGTCGATCACGTCTCGATTCACGCTGCCTTTGCAATCTCGGCGAGTGTTTCGGTGTTTCTGGTCGTTAGTTACTTGCGGCTCGTTGTCGGTATCGGCTTCGCAAGCCGGGAGGCGGCACTCGCGCAATTTATCTACCTGGTGCTGTTCTCCTACGCGTTTTTCCTGAAGGGTTTCACTGGACTCGCCATCACCATCGGATCAGTGTTGACGCTCTTTGTGGTCATGCAGATGACCGGCCGTATTCATTGGGCGGAGAAGTTTGCAGTCAAATCTCCACCTCAACCGGCCGCTGAAATGCAATAGGCTGTTAATAAATCGCCTGGAACAAACGTCTTAACGGCGGAGTCAAATATGGGCTTTTGGGCACGACAGTTCGGACCGAACCGCACTGGAGCACAAGATCTGTTCGACCTGATCTTCGGGCTTGTTTTGCCGATCTTGTGTTTCGTCGCCGACCCGATCATTTTCAAAAGCTTCCCGATTTTCGGACCTGCACTCTTCGAGGACTACCAGCTCTTCGCGTATGTGGTGAGCACGGTGGAAATGGGATTTTTCCTGGTGTGGCGCACATTCCCAGCAAGGATGAACTCGCTTTCACCCCTGTTTGCGGGTGTCTTATTGGCCGGTGGCGGCTTTTCGCTACTGATTGGCTTGCTGATGCTGCCGGCTACCCTGATATCGATGCTTTACCTGATCGGGATTCTGGGGCTCATACCGTTTTTCAGCGCGTTTGTTTACTTACGAAACGGCATCCGCGCAATGAAGGCTCAGCCTAATTTGCCGCTCGCCTCCCGGATCACGACTGCGACACTGAGCGGACTGCTGGTGATTAGCTCGTTGATTTTTGCAAGCGTGTACGTGGAAACCTCGATCTCAGCTTCCATCGATACTGTGATCTACGGAAACACGATTGAGGCAGAAGCTGCGGCAAACCGTCTGAAGTGGTTTGGTTTCATTCCGCTCAAAGAGACGAACCGGCTCGCATTTGCGTACGGCCGTGAGTGGAACGAGAAAAAGAAGGCGACTCTCGGACGCGTGTATTGGGAAATGACCGGCGAGGCCC
>DATNJO010000080.1:0-2205 GCA_035603895.1 Pyrinomonadaceae bacterium | reverse complement strand
TTCAACAAGATGACGCACGATCGCTAGACCGAGACCAAGTCCACCGTGCAGGCGCGTGGTGGAGCCGTCCGCCTGTCGGAAGCGTTCGAAAACGTGCGGTAAAAATTCCGGTTCGATGCCCGGACCGGTGTCGCTGATTTGAATCTCAGCATACGTGCCATCCTGTGTGACGCTGATTCCCACCGAACCGCGCGCGGGCGTGAACTTCGACGCATTCGACAGCAGGTTCCAAACGACCTGCTGCAAGCGATCGGCATCGCCCGCGACCACCTTCAGCCCTTCACGGTAATGTGTTTCGACCTTGATCTCCTTCGCGTCGAACGCCGGCCGAACCGCATCGAGCGCAGCGTTGACGACTGCGACCAGATCAACCGGACCAAGATGCAATTGAAGTTTGCCGGTGATGACGCGTGAAACGTCGAGTATGTCTTCGATGATCTGTTTTTGCGCCCACGCGTTGCGCTCGATAACGTCGATCGCGTGAGTCGCGCTCTCCTGGTCCAATCTTCCTGACTTCAACATGCGCGACCATCCGATGACGGCATTCAAAGGCGTGCGCAGCTCGTGCGACAGCGTCGCGAGAAACTCGTCTTTCAAACGGTTTGCTTTTTCTGCGTCAGCACGCGCACTGCGTTCGCGCACGAGCAGATGCGCCAGCTTCTCCTCAGCGTGTTTACGCTCCTGAAACTGTCCGATCTGGCTACCAACGCTGCCGATCGTTTCGAGCAGTTCACGATCCGGTTGCCGGATCTCCTGGCTGAAAAACTCGATCACTCCGAGCACTTCGTTGCCGAGCAGGATCGGAAAACCAAAACCAGCGCGTAATCCGGAACGTTCGGCAAACGCAGCGCGCGGGAAATTGCGATCCTTTCTCAGGTTCGGAATCCAGACCGGCTTGCCGCTCTCCCAGATGCGGCCCGGCAAACCGAGTCCTTTGACGAAAGTCGTCGTGACGCAGGCCCGTTCAAACTCAGTCGCATCCATCGCGGTCGTGTGCCAGATATCGACGCAACGCAGCACCTTTTCCTGATGGTCCACCGACCAGAGAACCCCAACCTGCCAACCAAGACCTTCACAAACTGTTTCGAGAATCTCGTGCGTGCCTTCTACGAAATCGATCGAACGCGAAACGATACGCGTGATCGCGTATTGCAGCGCGAGCCGGTGCTCGATGCGCCGCCGCTCCGTGATGTCGCGAGTGAAACCACGCGAATGAACAAACTTGCCGTCTTCAAAGTACGCGCTCGAATCGATGCGCACCGTTTTCGCCGAGCCATCTTTGCAACGCAGGCGCGCTTCGTAGTCGCGCAGGACTTCACCCGCGCGCAGCCGCTCGAGAATGTCTTCGATGACTTCGCGATCGTAATGAAAGTCGGCGATGTTGCGGCTGACGTACTGTTCGCGCGTGTAACCGAGCATGTCGAGCTCCGCCTGGTTGGCGCGCAGGATCGTCCCGTCAGCGGCGACCCAGTGGAGACCGACCGACGCGTTGTCGAAGAAGTCAGTTAACTCGGATTGGCTGCGGCGCAACGCGAGTTCATCTTGTTTGCGTCGCGAGATGTCGCGCTTGATGCAGACGTAGCAGAGCGGCTCGCCGAGACCGCTACGCATGGTGAAGACTGAAAGATCTATGTTGAGCTCTTCGCCGCTATTGGTGCGGGAGACGATCTCGCCGGAAAACTCGTCGGTTTCGGCGAGTTGACGTTTCATCTCAGCGAAGGTTGCCGCATCAAACTCGCTGGCCAGCGTTTGACCTTTCAGATCTTCGTCAGGAAAACCGAGCAGCGTGAAATGGGCGCCGTTTTGTTGGAGATAAAAACCTTCGGGGTCGATGATCGCAATGGCTTCTTTGGAGTGGTCGAAGATTTCGCGGTAGAGGTCAGAATGCAGTTCCACTGGCCGCGCCGACGGCTCTACGCGCTCTTCTCCTCTTGAGAAGGCATGTTGCGACATGGAAACGCCCCCTAAACTATCGAGCGGGGTTTAAAGCGGGGATCAGGTCCGAAGGGGGTCTTCGCCGGGTGAAAGGATATTAGCACTAAAGTCTTATTTCACGGAGCGCGGGCGGCTCGCCCGCAGGTGACAAATCGGGCGTTTTGCGTGAGTTTGCGGGCGAGCCGCCCGCGCTCCTCTCAAATGGTTCGTATAGAGACGGTTGTATTGGTCCTGACAGACTCGTAAACGGCGTTTACCAGTTCTACCGAC